>DAZU01000012.1:0-4126 GCA_002507425.1 Euryarchaeota archaeon UBA53 | reverse complement strand
GAGCCTTTAGAGTCTGAGCTTAAGCATATCATATCGTGTGTGGAAAGCTTCCAAAGGGGAGAACATTGGGCTGTAATACCAGAACACGGGGCTGCTCTGAGGGGTGTGAGACTTACCCAAGATGCGATGCAGCGATTGCATGTCTCATGGCCACATTGAAGAATAAAAGCAGTAACGCACTAACATGGCCGCCAGCGCATCGCCCGAAGACTCTGAACCTCTTTTTGTTCTAGAGCCTCTTCCCGAATTATCTGGTATAATAGAATCATTTGCTAGCGCTAACCCAGCTCTATTAGTATTCGGTTTTGGTGGAATAGTCTATTTTCTGACCAGATTTTCTGATCCAATGACAAAATTATGGACCTCATCTTTGACGTTAATCGCATTGAGTTTTATCGCAACAGATTCCATGTTTTACTCAATGATATTTGTAAGCATACATGTCTTAGTTTTCTTTTTGGTATGGGCTGCTATAATTTGGGATCAATTGAAAGTAACATTGGGTATGAACAGGGCTAGAGTGCTGTCCATAGTATCGTTTGTCGTATTTACTTGGATTCTTACGGTCCTTGGAACCGCAATTGGAATGCCAACAAGTTCAGGCGTTGTTGTTTGCACTCTTGCAACAGCATACATCTGGTGGACCTATTATTCCCTGGAGCCATCAAGGGTTTGATAGAGAAGTGTCAAAGACTATGCCCTTACACGAAAAGACATGGCAACTTTTTCAAGTCACCCAGATCTTCCTGAAATTCTAGAAAATTTGCTTAGTGATGATGTTCATACCCTGTTTTTGAAAGCAGATTGTCCACCAAGAACCAAAGCCGGAGGTATCGGAGATTTGCGACTATCTGAAGTCGAGGGTTCAGATGATGGGAAATGGGATACACTAAGGTTAGAATCCCTACAACAAGAGGTTCTAGATTTAGTTGATGATAATCGCGACAGGTCAGATTGCTTTCTTGAGATAGATAGAAAGGGTTGCCAAGTTATCCAATTAGGAGATTTGAGAATATCTTGCGCCTGGCCACCATTTGCAGATGCAAGAGAAATAACAATAGTAAGACCGGTTGCAAAATTATCTCTTGATGAGTATAAACTCGATCCAAAGCTGATAGCTCGCCTCTCAGACCAC
Organism: Euryarchaeota archaeon UBA53; assembly: GCA_002507425.1. Lineage (GTDB taxonomy): Archaea > Thermoplasmatota > Poseidoniia > Poseidoniales > Poseidoniaceae > MGIIa-K1. The sequence goes on along the minus strand of DAZU01000012.1, from coordinate 2,991 downwards.
CACAGAGGGGTTTTCATTTGCGGCCGCCCTGGGTCTGGAAAGACAACGTTAGCGCAAGCAATTGCTGAATATTTGGATGAAGATGTTGGAGCCATGGTCAAGACTATGGAGGCGCCGAGAGACCTACAACTTGCTAACCGAATAACTCAGTATGCACCATTGGAAGGGGATTTAGAGAAGACTGCTGAAATTATTTTTCTAGTGAGGCCCGATTTCGTAATTTTTGATGAGGTTAGACGAGCAAGAGATTTCGAAATTTTTGCAGACGTGCGTTTAGCGGGAGTTGGTTTGCTAGGCGTAACGCATGCAAACTCTGCCCTGGAAGCTATACAGCGGTTGATTGGTAAAGTTGAACTTGGCCTTGTAAGTCAAGTTCTCGACACCATTCTACACGTAGAGTCAGGAAAGATTCAACAGGTTCTAGAGCTAAAGATGACAGTAAAACCACCTAGTGGGATGCAAGAAGAATTGGCAAGACCAGTAATAGAAGTGGTGGAGTTCCCCAGTGGGAAGGTGACACATGAAATGTTTGCATTTGGATCAGAGATAGCAGTTGTTCCAGTAAGTGGAATCAAAACAGCATCTGGGCTTACTCCCGTTGCCGCCTTGGCTAGAGATCAGTTAGTTAAGAAAATACGAGATTGGGTCGGCGTCCAATGTGCGGTAAAAATTACAGGAACAAATTCAGCAGAAATCTATGCTCCAAAGGGAATGGTTGCAACACTGATTGGAAAGGGCGGTGAAAACATAAGAGATTTACAGGAGGAACTCGGGGGAATGAAACTATCTGTGTCGTCCTTTGCTGAAATGCCAAATGACGTAAAATTCACACCCGAGGAAAGATATGAGACTCTTGAAAGGAGAGCGAGAGAATCACAATCTTGGGAGTACTCAAAAAAAGGACGAAAATCTAAGAAAAGGCGGAGATAAATAAAATCGCTCCGACAGGCTATTGAACTTCGAGAGTTATCAATGAATTGTGCAGACAATCTTTGTGGTTACACTTTTTGCCAGCGTTTTAACCGCTGTTGCAGATTGGGCAGGATGGAACTTTGTATGGAAACATGAAAACTCATCAGATTCTCTAGATTCTAACAAACATAGTCCTACCAACATCTTTCTTTCATACTACCTACCATTCATGCCCTCACTCGCTTTGATATTAGGCCCATCTGTAATTGGCCTCTACAATGCTGCATTTGAAGAGGTTGCTAGCACAGTTCTTTACGCTGTTATGGTTATTTTCACTGGAGGGCTGTCGGCGAGTTCTTGGAATATGAGAAAAAAGCAAAGTTCGGACGAACCGGTTCTTGAACGTGACCGACAAAAGAAAAAGATGCCGGAACATGCTGTACAGCACATTTTTTGGACAACAACTATGTTGGTTATTTGCTGTTTTTTATGGATTTATTTACTAATTCAATAAAAGATGAATTGATGAACACGCAACAATCCGCCCGGTCTAATGGCACAAGCTCCAGATGGCAGTGGAACGGCTCCTGTCAGAATTACTAATACAGCAACTTCTGTTACAAGTGGCATAGGCGTAACTCAAAAATTGGTAAGTGCGGCGATAGCATTTGGAAATGTCTTACGTGGAACGTTTGGCCCCAATGGATTGGATAAAATGCTATACAAAACAAACGGCGAATCAGCGGTTACAAATGATGGGGCTAAAATTGTCGCAGAATTACTTGTTAAACATCCTGCAGCGAAGGCATTTGTTAGTTTGGCCGATAGTCAGGAAAACGCATGTGGAGATGGCGTAACCGGTTGCATCATACTCGCAAGCGAACTCATGAGCGAAGCAGGAAGACTATTGGAAAGAGGAATACACCCCTTAATTCTAGTCAAGGGTTATGAAATGGCATTATCAGAAGTAATAGAGCTTGTAGATCTAAGGTCAACCAAGGTATCAGACAGGCTAGAAAAGGTTTCGAGAACCGCATTAGTTGGGCGCTCTACTGAGGGCGCCATGGAGCATTTAGCATCAATTATTTCTGAAGCGGCCACCTCAATACCAGATAGCGATTATGAAAGAGTTAGAATGGTAAAATCGGGAGAAGGCGCGCCAGAATCTTCTAAATTAATTCGAGGAATAATTATCCAAAAAGGATTAGCTCTAGAAAGGATGCCGAGAAAACTTAGCCAATCTAAATTATTGGTACTTTCTTGTCCTATTGAACTGGAGAATACAAAGGTCGCCTCTGAAATTGAGATATCTACTCCTGAACAATATGAAGCGTTCATAGATGCGGAAGAAAAACAAATTGAATTAATAATAAATAAGGTAAAAAATTCTGGTGCAGATGTTGTATTCAGTGCTGAAATAATTGATCAAAGGGCACTCCATTCCTTTGCAGATGCAGGGATATTTGCGCTTGGGGGCCTTGAAAAATCCATAGCAGAGGATATAGCAAATGCCTGTGGCGCAAAACTATGCGATCATGTAGATGACAGTATGGAATCTCTAGGACAGATTTTGGCACTGACCCATCACAGAAGAGATGGAGTAGAAGGTGTAGAGGAACGGATAATTATCGATGTGGGGCAGGGATCGGGGATAGTCACAATTTCTGTTGGAGGTACAGACGGTATTGCAACAGAAGAGATCATTAGAGGTTTATATGACTCCCTTAGATCAACGTGTTTGGCTAAGGAAGAAGACTCAATTTTGCTAGGAGGGGGTAGCTTCCATATGGCTGCATCCTTGAAAATAAGAGAAGCAGCAGAGAAATGTTCAGGACGTGAAAGGCTATCTATGGAAGCATTCGCAAGGGCGCTGGAGTCTATACCCTCTGCTCTAGCCACAAACACAGGAGAAGATAAGATAGACACACTTCTAGAACTTCGTGCACTTCACAGATCTGGGCAAACAGATGCGGGAGTAACTAGGACAGGAAAGCCGGGGAAGATAACGGAAGCATGGCTACCATCTTATACGATAGAACATGCCATTTCTGCGGCTTGCGAGTCTGCATGCTCACTTCT
>DAZU01000082.1:728-6024 GCA_002507425.1 Euryarchaeota archaeon UBA53 | reverse complement strand
GCAAGGAATGCGTGTTCTTTGGTTTGTGCGTTGACACCGTCGTTAGCAGCGCACAACAATACTGCTGTGTCAGCCTGGCTAGCTCCAGTAATCATGTTCTTTACGAAGTCACGGTGACCTGGAGCATCGATGATAGTCCAGTAGTACTTCGGTGTAAAGAACTCTTTGTGTGCGACATCGATTGTGATACCGCGCTCTCGCTCTTCTTTCAGACCGTCCATAACGTAAGCAAGTCCGAATCCGGCCTTACCCGCTTCAGCGGCTAGTTTCTCGTTCTTCTCAATAACGTGTTCTTCGATGTGGCCCGAGTCCAGTAGTAGGCGACCTACTGTAGTGGACTTTCCGTGGTCTACGTGTCCGATGAACACAATGTTGCGGTGTGGTTTACTCTTATCTTCCCATTGGGATGGCATAATGCTCTCTCCTTAGCATCCTGCCGACATTCCTCCCCTATTTGAAGACCGCGACGCGCTATTGACGTAAATTCGGCTCACAGGTATACGAAACAACCTGCCGAACCATCATTTGTAAATCAGTCTAATAGTAAATGATTCAATCTCCAGGTCGTTAACCATTTCATTCCTAACAGTCAAAGTCCACTCCCCATCCTTCCATTGGCTTTCGCTAAAGTGGTATGACCCAGTGAACTGTAACCAGACACAATCCGTATCTGAATCACAATCGCCGCTTTTTCGCTGATCAACGCCAATTGCGCTTGTATTACCCGCTTCCTCGTCGGTTGAGTTAAACCCATACATGTCCAACTTAGCTCTACAATTACTTCCCTCTCCAGGAACGATGTCAGTGCAATCTGGATCTTCTTTCAGATACACTAATTCTCCTGCTGCTCTTCTTATTGTGTTAGAAGAGTCGATGTCTTGAGTCGCTTGGAACGTGAAATCAATATCGATTGGGTTGTTTGAAGTATTGCCACCTATTGAAAAGTCCTTCCATGTTCCTGCGTAGTTTACGTAGACAACTGTCTCATCAACAGAAGAAAGTCCAACGCCGTTAGTAACTGTCAAGGCTATCTTGTATTCTCCCGGAGCAACCTCTCTCCAATCAACTGACTCTCCAGTCAGATCTGCATCGTTCTTTGGATCTCCGTCTCCATCTTCATCGCGCTGCAAATCTAAATCCCATTCCCACTCTGAAATATATTCATCATCAGAACCGGGTTCAGATTCAGAACCATCGAGGGTTACAGTAGTGGTTGCTAGGATACTCTTGCTAGAAGTACTCTTATCCATCTCGCAGATGTAAACTAAGTAATAATTTCCTGAAGACGTTTGATCCCCCTCACAATCAGAGGCTTGAGAATATGATCCTGCGTCTGCAATAGGTTCAGCTGCATCTGCATCTATCACTTTTATGTCTCTGGATTGTGATGAGGAAGAGGTGCCGTCTGAAACCGTAAGTGTGACTTCATATGTGCCTGGGTCAGGGTAAGACCAAGTTGTGGTCCTCCCGGTTTCGTCATAAGAACCATCACTATCAAAATCCCACTTGTATGTCAGAGATGCCCCTGTCGGTAAAGAGGCTCCTGCATCGAAGTCAATGTCCATACCAACTCTGATATTTTTATCCGGTTCAAAATCAAATATTGCCTCGACCTGGGATGTAGAGGTTTCTTCGCTAGAAAAACACCCAGCAAAACTTGCAGAAACAAACAGAATTACCATCAGGAGTGGCTTCATTGTGTGTAGGTGGTGAGGATTTACCATTCAACTCTTGCCCTTGTTGGGCGCGTTTTCAAAAAGAGAATAATGAAGTTTGCCTATTTCCTGAAAGCAAATCTTTTGCACTCCAATTGAAAGCCTCAGTAACTCTTCCAAAAGCGGTTGCAAGACGATCAGCATAGAACTGTCCATCATATTCTGTCACTGGATCTTCTTCAATCCATGGTTGAATCTCCATCGGGCGATTGCGTGCATTCGTTACTATGTAGGCAATTTTCATACCCGGAGTAAACGGTAATCCTCTTTTTATAATCGCTCTAGCAGCCCTAACCTGTATCATAGAATCAGGATTCGCATAATCTTTAGAAAAGTCCCATTCTGATTGTTTTCTGTCCCAGCGCCCTTTGCACGATTTACTCATGATTAAGTCTCGAACGGGGACTCTCTGATTTTTTACAGCAGATATCGTATCAATAGCGAGGTTGATTGCTGCTTCTGAATCGTCGGCTAATACGTGTTTGAAAATTTCTTTCATACCGTCAGTTAGATATCTAAACGAGTCCGTTCTTTGGGTCTCATAGCCTTTTATCATCATTTTTTCTTCTGGCCAAACAACCTGACCCACGTAACGTTTTTTTGCACCATGGCTGAAGAAAACCGATAGACCTGTTTCAAACTCTAATTCAGCACTTGCTTCGCTAAATCTTTCAGCAGTATTTACGCCAAAATCAATCATTGCCTGCTTGGGTTCAGATTTACCGTCAAGAGGAGTCTTGACGAATATCGAATCAGTATCAGAATAAACAACGTGCTGACCTTCCTCGCCTAATTTTTGGATGATTGTCTTGATGTTTTGCCTTGCCCATGCTGTTATAGATTCACCAAGTTGTTTGTGTGTGAATCGATAGAATCCACTAGCGAATACCCCATAAAAAGAATTCATCAGGATTTTCACAGCATACTGCATTTGGTCATGATAAGAATTTGTTGCTTCATCGGCTGAATTCTTCATTCCAGCTTTGTGATGATCTCTTTGGGCCATCAAACCTTCAAGTAGAGTGGGGACCATACCTCTTCTACCAGATTCGTTACGAAATTTTGCACTTGTTGGAGAGATGTGTATCTCCTCATTCGGTTCAGGCTGTTCTGAACTTCCTTCATCAATTCTAGTAGTGTAACAGATATTTTTCCCAATCATTATCGAGGGATACATAGACTTGAAATCCAGAATTGCAACCCACCGATGTAGACCTGCCTCTACATCGTGAACGTATCCTCCCTCGATTTGCCCCTCTTTACGATCTGCGGAACCTGTCAACGGAACTCCAATTCCGGTTCTATCTGCCATTCTAATTACAAGTGAATCTATCAGTTGTGAAGTCGTCCCATTAGCGCTTGTATCAAGAGTTACCTTCGCAACTGAGGCAACTGCTTCTTTCCGCCTAAACGCCTGAATTTTATGCATTATATCTAGTGGTAACTCTGCATCTCTGAGACAATATTCGATAACCTCTTCAGGCCTATTAGCCCACTCTTCATCCATGTTCGATGCGTCGATGTCAATTTTTTGCATTTCTTCATCTTCTGGAAACAGAAGCCTTGCAACAAACTTCAGAGTCTCACGCTGTGGCTTTAGCGCTTGACGTGCTTGCCACCAAGCATCCATCACACAACGTCCTGCCATGTTCCATGCTCTTGAAACCCCTCGATTAGGAAAAAGAGTGTCTCTACGTCGGCCTTGTTCAGAGGAGGAGACCCTCCCCCATCCCATTGTTTCCGCCTTCAAGGATTTGTTATTTCCAGAAACAAAGTTAGCCCTGTCAACAATTCTGCCCATATCGAAATTATCAATATTATATCCTGTAATAATGTCGGGATCGCTATCCCTGATCAGGCTAGTCATATCTTTGAGGATTGATTTTTCGTTTCCTGAAAATGTGTGGTGTGAACGCTCGCCACTTCCCATATTTTCAACAACAGCTGCTGCGCAAAGGATTGTATCATTTGCAATTGATGTTTCTAAGTCAAATGAGAGAACGCAAAATGGTGCTGGAAATGGTTTACAATCGGATACTTCCGACATCGTAACCTCCAAACAAATATCAACTGGATGATCGGTTTTTACAACCTCTCCTTCAACTGCTACATGCATGGATAAATCTCCGTCTAAAAAGAAGCGATTGACAAAAGGAATGTCACCAGATAAAATTGTCCACTTTCCAGATAACTCCTGACGCATTCGAGGGACGACAAATGGTTGTGTGACGTATACTTTCCAGACTGGCTTGTTGCCCAAATAAGTCCATTTCATCACCGGCTCCGAAATTTCCACAACCTCTTCAAAATTGTCCGGTAAGGATGGATACTGAGAGTTGACATCCCATTTTCCGTTTGGGGTAATCTCGAACCATGGTCTAACTCCCTTGACCCGTAGAAGAACCGATTCTCCCGTCGAAGCGCGAGCCCACAACTCTAGGATTGTTGAATCCTCAAGAGAGACATACCTCCCATTAATGATAGCAACCTCGCCCTGCCAGCGCATATTTCCTTGTGAAAGCCAATAGGACAACAACTTGTCGAAACAGCGTGTAATGATTTTTTTCACAAAATCATTGAATACCTCCCCGCACTGGTCCCACCCATGAGCGCAGCACCGGTGGATTGGGACGAACTAACATTTTCCATGACCGAGACTGATTTCATGTATATGACTAAAACCAAAATCGATGAGCCTTGGACTCCTGGAGATATGCGTCCTTACGGTAACATCTCAATATCTCCTGCTGCTGGTGTAATCAATTACGGCCAAGGTTTGTTTGAAGGAATGAAGGCTTATCGAACTTCCACGGGCAGAGTTGTGTTGTTCAGACCGGAGGAAAATGCGAGAAGAATGCAAAGGGGCGCAGATAGACTGAAGATGCCTCCAGTTCCTGAATCAATATTTATCGACGCTGTGGAACAATGTGTGCAACAAAATGCCCGCTGGATTCCACCAATGGGTAAAGGCGCTCTTTATGTCCGACCACTGCTAAATGGAAGTGGGCCAGTTCTTGGTGTTGCACCCGCTCCCGAATACTCATTTATGGTCTATGTAACACCTGTTGGACCATATTTCAAAGGCGGAATGCGATGCATCAAATTACTCATCAGTGATGAATATCACAGAGCTGCTCCTGGTGGATCGGGTGGTGTGAAGGCAATAGGAAACTATGCACCTGGTATGATGCCTTCAAGAGAAGCCAAAGATGCTGGTTATGCTGAGATCATTTATCTCGATGCAGAGGAGCACAAATATGTCGAAGAAGTTGGTGCAGCTAACTTCTTTTGTGTCAAAGACAATATCCTGTATACGCCTGAGCTAACTGGAACTATTCTACCTGGAATTACAAGAGATTCAATCATCCAGCTTGCGCGTAAAATGGGACATGAAGTCGTGGAGACAAAGGTTGAGGCAGATTTTGCAATGGATGCAGATGAAGCATTCTGCTGCGGAACAGCAGCGGTTATCTCTCCTATTGGTCAAATCACGTTAGGCGGAAAAACCGCAACATATGCAGATGGTTCTACGCCAGGGGAAGTTACACAGAAACTCTACGATGCTCTCACCAATATTCAAA
>DAZU01000082.1:0-361 GCA_002507425.1 Euryarchaeota archaeon UBA53 | reverse complement strand
TCCCGGAATGTGATCCAAGTCTGGTAGTGATTGAATAATACGAACCATAGCGTTAGCACCGGCCCACTGCAAGCCCTTCGTATTCTCATATGATTGCTAAGGGTAATCAGACAACTCCTTTACATCGACGGTCATAGGATGGGCACCATCCAACGCCCGCACTCAGATACTAGATTTGTTAAGGACAAAACCTATTGTCGGCGAATAATTAAAGATACGGCCTTGATTAATTTACACATGCAGAAACCGATTATTAGCCCTGATGGAAAATCTCGTTGGAATGGTGTTTCTTGGGAGCCGATTCAACAAAAAGCGGTGGGAGGAGTTGATTTTCAACCTAAAAAATTAGAAAATAATGCTG
>DAZU01000115.1:3998-8486 GCA_002507425.1 Euryarchaeota archaeon UBA53 | reverse complement strand
GAAGTCGACCAGGTCTGCATAATGAAAATCAGCAATAATATGGTGGAACCAATTAGAATTAATACGTCCTCGCTTTTTACAGGTGGTGCTTCACCTCCGGCTCCCATGGTGTCTTCCAATAGGAACCTACACTTCAACGCTTTCTTGTGTTATTGACAAATCCCATTCTTTCTCTAACAAGCTTAATTTTACCGCTGGATGTGACAGATTTAATTGGCCCTTCTAGTAATTCGTTTCTGACTGATTTGTAATCGTCAAGTGAGACAGAAATTATGCATTTTCCAATTTGCAAATCGTATAATTTTGCAGGCAAATGTGAAAGATATTCTTTAATTTCTTTTCTCGTGCTAAGCTTACTGCATTCACAACCAATCCATCGTCTCTTGCCTCGCAGAGCTTTGGTTAGTTTTTTGCTCACATACCGTCTAAATCGCCACTTGTATTAACATCATACTATACATCGGGGTTGATAAGGGGCCTGTGTAATGAGTGCTGGGGATGCCGATTTTGAAAATATTAACATTATTCAACTCACAAAAAGAATGCTATCTCCGAAAACACTACCCCACCTAGTAGTAGCTGGTTTGATATCAGTTCTGTTATTCTATCTGGTAAATATAAATGATGTATTAACTTCAGTAGCATTTCTATCCCTGTCACTATCATATCTCATAATTTCTACATTAGCGAGTAACTCAGCGGTTAGCAAGTTAACCACATATCGCCCAACTGATAATGATATGTCAATAATAAAGCGTCTATTTTCAAGCTTTAAAATTACCATAGTTCCATTGTTATTAGCATCTGCTTTAATTGGATTAGTATACTATTCTATCGGCGGAAAAGGGAATAATTGGATTGTCCCGGTTTTAGGATCATTATTCATCCTATGGTCTGTTGCTCAGGCACTATCTTTTAGAGTTGGTATGGTAGAGTGGCTTGGCAATGGGTTGGGAGATGCAAAACTACATACTTACAGGGAGAGGATTTCAACAACCTCGCAGATTGTAATAGTGCAATCATTTGCATTCTTGATCGTGTGGATAGGCCAAACGTTGAATAGTGCAGAAAAAATCTCCCTTGGAGAAGCTTTTCTAGGAGGATTTCTATTCATTTGCTTAACAACCCTAGTGCAAATAGTTACACTCTGGATTACTAAACAAGAAAGAGAGGCAGCAGGTAGCGAGAAAGGAATAGCCGCATTTTCATTTAAGTGGATGATTATATCTCAAATATTCATAACGTGGCATTTATTCAGTGTTTACAGACGAAATTTCATGGAGACATCTCCGATTTCAACTATATTTGAAGAAAGTATTCTCATGGCATTAACTGTCTTATTTGCAGTGTGGTCTCTTACAACATATACCGTAAACGACGGCAAGAGGCTAGTTTCCGAAGAAGCCTCGCTACCCCTAGCAATTTCCTTTGCCTATGCTTACGCTGGTTCTGTTTCTGTTCTTAGTGTGGCGTTTGATGGTGTTGAGGGAGTTATGACGGTAGGGCACCTTCTTTCCGTAATTACTATGATTTTATTGTTGAAACCAACTTTGAGGAATAGCAGAATATCATCTAAAATCGAGTTATCATCTAGTGATAATGAAAACCAATTGGTTGAGGATACTTCCGAAGGAAACGAAACTGATGAGAAAAATTCAAAAAATGAAGATTCTGATGAATGGCAGAAAGATGATGGAATTGATTGGGAGGAAGGAAAGAATATCGCTAAAGATACTGACTGGAAAAATGACGATGATGAGATATCTAAATCATCTGAGACTTAATTCAGTAATTTTTTCCAATCCAGATACCACAGCCACAACTCTTATGGTACCTTGTAAGTCTTCACTTACTCGAGCCCCCAATATCACCTGAGCGTCCGCATCAAAATTCTCGGTGAATGCATCAGCAATCAATCCAACCTGCCCGACAGTCATTCCCGGGCCACCCTCAATTTGAAGCAAGCAGGCTTTTGCTCCGTCCAGGGACAAGTTTGCTAACGGGGCACTTAATGCGTCCTCTAACAAGGCCTTTGCATCATCCGGATTACCTTGACCAACCATCAATGTCGAGCCTCCTGTGTGGCCAACAATAGTCTTCAGATCCATCATGTCAAGGTTAATGAGACCTAATCTCATAAGAGTTCTAACCAGCCCATCAACAAACTCCTCGACCCAAGATGCACCCATTCTCCAATCTGTTCCCCGCTCTCTTGCCTGCCATGCTAGCCTATCCAAGTCCAATCTAACGCAAACATCAGAGTTTGATTCTAATTTTGATAGCCCTTCATTGCTAATTTTAATTCTTGTTTCCTGAGCATCGAAAGGTACAGCAGCCACGGAAATCACAATAGCACCCGATAACCTTGCTTGCCGAGCAAATTCTGGGGCTGCCCCTGTCCCAGTGCCTCCACCTAATCCAGTTAGGAGGATTACTAGTTCAACTCCCTCAAGCAGAACTCTGGATACACTAGTTGCTTGCCTCATCCTCTGTTCGCCAAGCGGTGGTAGTGCTGCACAACCCGATGAATCGATTTCGACCCCGAGTCTTATGACATGTGATTCTGAGTTTTGAAATGATGATTCGTCAGCATCAATGAGAACTAAGTCTACACCTTGCCCGGTTTTTTCGTGCGCTTTTTTTGCCCAAGAACATCCAAGCCCCCCAACCCCAGCGATGAGTATTTGCGCTCCTTCCAAATAATCTCCTCCTATGGGTTTTTCAATCTCTTCCAATGTATCGCTGATACCTTCTTCTTGAATCTCTTGCCCAAGCATTGTCGGGCTCAAGTGACAGAACTTTGTCGTAAATTGAAACTGCTCGCTCAAAGTCTGAAAAATGTCTCCCATAGAGATGGGCTAGATTATTGAGAACAGGTATGCATTCTGGATTATTGTCAAGCATTTTGTTTAATATTTCTTCAGCCTTTCCTAAGTTGTTGCGCAACATCTCATTTTCCGCATCTTCGAGCATAGAGATTTGCTCATCGGACAGGTTGTAAACGTTCTCAAAAGGGTGGTCCGACACAGCCCCTCCTAAGCGTGAATGTCAATATGATTTTTCATCGGCTGTGAAGTATGAAAATATGATGCAAATATTACAGTTGAAGAGACACAGCGATGTTAGTTCAAGCAACGATTATAGGTGGGAGATTTGTGGGTAGATTTAACTGGGGTTGGCTCTTCAAATGGCTCGGGTATTTGTCCGGTATATTTTACCACTTATGCTCGTGTCGTTAATGCTTCTTCCAGGCCTTAGCAATGCATACCCGAATGGCATAGGTGGAGAACAAGTTAACGCAGGTGAAACAATCGATGATGTGGCTAAAGAAGGATGTTTGTGTCATGGGGTTGAACCTGACAATTCTGTTATGGTCATACTTGTCGGAGTTCCATTCGCATGGGATGAAACGGGGGAATACTCCATGAGGCTGGAAATAGTTGGAGGCCCTGATACAAACATGGGTGGCTTTTCGGCAAGAGTTAGTGCCGGAGAACTATCAGGCGATGGTGAAGCTTGGGAAGGGGACACAACAACCCTGACTCACCTAAACTCAAATTCAAGAATTTTTACAATAAACTGGATACCACCAGAAAGTGGAACAGGGCACGTTGACTTTTGGATAAGCGCAAATGCAGTCAATGGAGCTGATGGGCCCGCTGGAGACTACTGGAACCAACTATTCTTCAACATTGGAGAAAGTGAGGTCCCAGACGAAAGGGGAACTAAGACTCTTATCGCCGGAAGTGGGACACCGGAAGCTCCTGAAACTAGTGCAGGAGAAATTGATATCTCTACCCTTGGTGCTGGATTCAGAGCCCACGTATTAGGACTGCTAGGATTTGGAGCAGTTATTGCCGTTATAGTCTTCTGCGGATTATTGCTAAGATACGGCTTTTCAACTTCATACAAGGGTCGAAGTAACCTTTTGAGACTGAGGTATAAAATTAACAGGCGGGGTGATCAGTAATGCCTAAGGACACGATTACCCAACTACTGGAAAAAGTAGCCTCAGGAAAGGTCAGCGTGAAAGACGCAAGAACCGCATTGGAAGATGCGTCTTTAACCGAGGAACAAATGGATGCTGCCATAAATCACGGAGTGTTCAACCCTGCTGAACCTGGAACTGTAATATCCGCATCGCTAGCTCCATCTGGCAAATCTGCTCTGACTCTTTTCTTCTTCGGCTGGGGAATTTTCTGGTCGCTGTACTGGTTTGCGACATTCCTTTACGGACTGCTCAACGGCTCGGCATGGGATAATCAACAACTCTCTTTCCACCTTGCTATGGGACTTACAACACTAATCATGATGGGTATAGTCTACCTAAAATGGGTATTGCCAGATACCATAATCGTAAAGCACAGCCAGAACAAATTCATACCAGAACATGTCAAAGACTGGAGAGAATACAAGTGGTGATTACATGGATGATATGAAATTACGACCAGCACCAGTCTCTCTAACGGGTGATAAATCATCCGCAGG
>DAZU01000115.1:0-3586 GCA_002507425.1 Euryarchaeota archaeon UBA53 | reverse complement strand
CTTGGGTTTGCGGCTATACTATTACCACCTTCAGGAGGAGGAGGAGGAGATTCTTCAGTTCTTTATTGGGCAAAAGGTAGAGAAGAGGAAGCTTGGTATGGGGCAAAGCACTTACAGCCAATGATGAAATCGGATTTTGAATCTGAAGCAGCAAACTCAAATGTTGGAACTGCTGGTGCTCAAGGTGTATGGAACGGCCTCCCTGTTATAGTGAATTACGTTCCACACGCAGAGAATTCAGGAACACCCGTTGCGGACAATTCTCCAAGATTCCAAGAAATGGCTGGATACGACATAGGAGGAAACTACGTAGGTCATGCAACGGAATATCTTCTTGGTAACCCTGAAGTGTTTGATCCAAACAACAACCTGATAATGAGTTTCGCAAGATGCACCCATTTATGTTGCATCCCAGGATGGCAACTAGTATCCAATTCATTTACAGACGATAATTGGACACCAGGAGGAGGAGACGATGGAGGAACTAAGATGTTCTGCATATGCCATTCTAGCAGATTTGATCCTACCGCAATTGAAGTTAATAGAAATGCAAACAGGTCAACTGGAGCATCTTTTGAATATCTTGGAATTAGGCGAGCAGGAGGTCCTGCTCCAGTTGGTCTACCAATAATTCCGATTATCATGAACGGAGACGTTATCGAAGCGTCAACTGATTACACGGGCTGGTTGACCTACTGCGATTGAGGTGAAATTATGAGTACGATATTTTGGGTATTGTGGTTCTTCATAACCTTCATAATTGTCCTGATTGCCTTTACATTAAGAAAGGAAAATGAAGATGTTCCAAGGAGAGAAATACTACGAGCAGTAGAGACAAGCGGGAAAATGGGCTTTGCTGAAAGAACGTTCTTGTGGGTATTCTCTTTCCTAGACACCCGGTTTAGGATTCAAGATTACTGGAACATGAGTAAAGGTGCTTATTACAATATGCACAGACAAATGCCTTTGACTCACGCTGAGAAATACAAATTAAGGATTATCTGGTATTGGTATCCACTATACTGTCTGGGTGGCATATCCTTCCTATCATTCATAATTCTAGTAATCACAGGAACTGTGCTTGGGATATACTATGTGCCAGGAGGGGAAGGAGATCCATCACCAGCTTACGCAAGTATGGAATACATAATGACTCAACTTCCCTTTGGTTACATCATAAGAGCTGTTCATCACTGGGGGACTCACTTCATGGTTGCATCCGTATTCTTGCACATGTGCAGAGTTTACTTTACTGGCGCCTACCGAAACCCCAGAGAATTAAACTGGCTGATAGGAGTTGCACTAATGGCTCTCACAATTGTCTTTGGTTACTCTGGATACTTACTCCCATGGGATACGCTTGCATACGGTGCAGCCGTTATCGGAATCAACTTGGCAAATGCAACTCCTCTGATTGGAAAGTTTGTAGCAACTCTATTATTCGCCGGTTCATCACTAACTCCACGAACCGTAACGAGAATGTATTTCATACACGTTTTCATTCTACCAGTAATAGTAACAACGTTGATCATCATACATTTGTTCATCGTTTGGGTACAGGGAATAGCGGAGCCGCATTGAGATAGGAGGTTGGATATATGGGACTAATTGAGAATCTTGGAGCAGTCGCTTCAACATATATGGATGAGAAAGAGCGGTTAGAAACCGCAGAACAGAAGCGTAAGCGTACGAGGTCTGGACATGGTTTCTGGCCTCATGAAGTGTTGCGAGACACCCTAATCTTTGGGTTCATGGGATGTGTTCTCCTCTTCTACGCATGGCTAATACCTCCGCCACTTCACAGCGCAGCCGATCCTTTCGCTCAGGCAGGTTTCGTTTTCCCTGATTGGTATGTGCTTTTCTCATACGGATATCTAAGGTGGGGTGAATATTTACCACAATTTGACGTCCCCCTTGGGCCAATTGGAGACTTCTTTGGTCAACCATCATTCCCATGGAATGCTGCATGGTGGGGTGCCTTCCTAACCGGAATACCTGTTGGTATTCTCGCTCTACCTCCATTCCTTGGCGGTAGAGAAAAGAGACCTGTCGAAGACCCTTGGTTTGCTAGTGCTGGAGTTGTATACTTGGCACACATTTGGTTCATCTCCGTTTTCTCGATCAATATCTTCCTAGAGCTTTATGGCAAAAATCGGACGGACTATTGTAAACTGGATAGCCACGGTGATTTATTGTGTGGAACAAGAGACCCTTGGATTGCAGATCTGTTTAACTCAATTCCATGGGTCATGACAGGAATACTTCTGTGGATTGTGATATACTTCGTCGCTAAATGGATATTCAACAATGCCTGGGGTGCTAGATTTACACCTGCACACGGTAAGAAGCTGATTATTGGTGCATTCATTGTAGCTACTGCGGCAACTGTCGTGACATACCCTGTTTATGACAACGGATTCTGGGACGCTAAAGGACTTCTAACAATAGCGGATTATCAAGAGCTTGAAGACATGAGATCACAGCCAACTGATGTTCATGTCCATGAAAGAAATGAATTCATGGATGCTCAAGGATTTGAGGGGGATATAGTCCCTGCCGCAGCATGGATGAATTGGAATATTTACCAACCTGCTAGGTATTATATGATAGATTTCGCTGATAATAATGGGCATCAGAAAATTGATGATAAAGAAAATATAGCTACTGGGTTATACAACTATACCGCTGATGGAAACACTGACTCAGAAGGAGAGTTCGAAATAACCGACCATTACTGGCCAAAAGATAACGAATTCACTACTGTCCCTGTTGATGCAACCTGTGAAACAAGGGCTAGCGAAGTTATCATTGATGGAGGAGACTCAACTTCTAAAATGATTCAGTCCAGCCTGATAATCAGAGAAAAAGATAGTGGAAAAGCTGTGATAAGAACAGACTGCAACACTGGTGCGACTGGAGTCGAACTAAGTAGTGGTAATTACACTTACGAATTCTTTGTTGAATCAACAGATGGCCTGAGAACAAATTCAAGCGTGACTGTTGAAACAACCTTCCTAGTCAAAGCATTCCAGCCTCTACTTCTTTACCATGATAATGCTGGTAGCGGCTTAGCAATGCATACCGTTGACATAACCAATAGCACTGCGCTGGCTATCGAAGAAGGTAACTTCGGAGTTGTAGAGAACCCAACCTACCATGCAAACCCCAAGGCGTTGGATGCCAAACTAACTTATGCAATGTTCATTCCTTGTATCACTGCAGGTGCAATTGTATTCGTAATATTGAGAAACATGGCAAGAGGATACGAGTTTGAAATGAACAAATGCTATGGTTGTGATTTGTGTGACGATGCATGTCCTGTTAGACTATTCAATGCTGGCGATAAGTTGAACATCATATACAACTCATGGAACAATGAAGATGATGGTGTCCCACTCTACTCATGTTTGACTTGCACAGCTTGTACCAACGCATGTCCACAATTAGTAGACTATGACTCATACGTCGACATCAGAAGGTCCCTAATCGTAGGTGGACCTGCCGCTGAAATACCACACACTGTGCTGCAAGCGGTATTAGCGGCTGAAGCAGAAGATGAAACTGATGTAGATTTCGTCTCTGTTGA
>DAZU01000021.1 GCA_002507425.1 Euryarchaeota archaeon UBA53 | reverse complement strand
GCTCGGCCACTTGTCATGGACTGAGGCGATGTAGCAATATCCACACCGGGCATTCCTTGATTCACCCACTCATTTTTCATTAATCGTGTGGCGCTGTATAGACTTTCATTGCTCTCAGGTATCATATATGGATGAGAATCTTGAGGTTTAAAATCCTCAATATCTGCAAATACTGGATAACTTTCAAATTCGTAGTCATCTGCTTGCATTTGCGGATCTGCTGATGCTAGAGGGCTACACAATGAGATTAGAAAAACACTTAGAATAAGGAAAGGATGATTAGAGCATTGTTCGGACATCTAACATACCTCATCTGAAATGCAACACTGCACAACAGATACTCGTGTCCTATGAGGTATTTAATACCCAGCGGACTAGGCATCACTGATGCGCAAAACATTTGCTGTGGTATGTATAACACTGCTTGTTTTTGCATCCGACTATTCTAAAGGACAAGAAATTGACATTACTGAGCAACAATGTGGCCTCTTATTTGACGGTAGTTTAGCAAATGAGTCAGTACAATTCCAAACTTCTCTAGGGCCAAGAATTCCAGGCTCCAACTCAAGTTTGGAATTGCGAAATTATCTAAAATCAAATTTATCTGGATGGGAAATAACAGAAAGCAATCACCAGATTAACGGAATGAATTTGACAAATGTATTCGCAACATGGAACGCTGGAAAAGGGAATGAGGTATTTCTTGCTGCTCACTATGATACAAGGCATAAAGCCGATCAAGATCCTTTAGAAAGCAACAGAAATAAGCCTGTAATTGGTGCAAATGACGGTGCTAGTGGAGTGGCGGTCTTGATGGAATTAGCACGACATATTCCCAACATGAATCTGTCTCATGAGGTGACATTATTTTTTACGGATGCAGAAGATCAAGGGGATAATCACTCTACATATGTAATAGGAGCCAAAGCATGGGCGGATAACTTAACACAAACAGAAGCAGATTCTATTGAGTCATTTATTTTAGTGGATATGGTAGGCGACGAATATTTGAATTTAAGAAAAACCAGACCTGGAAATGATACGCTCTGGAATCGTGTTGAGGGAATAATTTTGGATTTGGAGGAAATTTGTGAGCAAAGCAATTCAGATTATTTTGACTTTGAAAATGTTGATGGAATTTACGATGATCACGTTCCGGCGCATGAAAAGGGCATACCTGCAATTGATATTATAGATACAAGATATGGAGAGGGTGCCGGTTACCTTGGTGGATATTGGCACACAATTGAAGACACACCAGACAAGGTTAGTGCGGAGTCCTTGCAAAAGGTTGGGCACATTCTAGAATACGGTCTGAGGAATGGCTCTTGGCTAGGCGTTCGCTCAGACTCGAATGCCATTATTGAGGAAAGCAACAATCTTTCAGAAAATAATTGTACGGGTGAATACAGTTTGGATAACAAAAACTGTCTCGACCGCACTAATGTTCAAAGCGATAGTAATATTCCAAAAGCTTGGATACTAGTGCCTATTTTGTTTGCATATATTTTAACAATCATCATAATTTTAATTAAAAATAACGCGGATAATAAGGGGAGAGGTGAAATCCGCGCTCCACCTCGGCAGTAACAATCGGAGGGTCTATTATCAGCGATGAAAGAAAGAACAGACTCTCTGCTCTGCGTCATAGGGTACAATCAAAACTTATTGATTCCCGAATTGCTTCGAGGCGAAGAGAAAAAAAATCAGAGAACGAAATTGTTGTCAAAGTCGCAAATAATGAGATTGAAGAAGCTCATGAATTTGAAATTAGTGTACTATCAGACGGAGAGAGGAGGAGAAGAATCGCATCGGTCTTAGTAATGATAGGGTCTGTGATGGGAATATTATCTGGTATATTGATACTACAAGGAAATCCTGGCGAATTATTGAATTCATCACTTTTTAGTGAAACCCAGGATTTAGATGTTCATGGGCAGGTTCTAGACATAGATGGGTATGGAATTTCTAATGTTACAATTGTTTTGATTGATTTAGAATCTGGGAATAAGGACGAGACAAATACAGAAGAAAACGGTAGATTCATTATTGAGTCAGTAAACGTGAAAGATTACAAATTAGAAATCAATAAAATTGGTTACAACGAAGTTATTGTGATTTTTACGCCAGAACGAACTGGGCTTTCTCC
This sequence comes from Euryarchaeota archaeon UBA53, assembly GCA_002507425.1. Taxonomy (GTDB): domain Archaea; phylum Thermoplasmatota; class Poseidoniia; order Poseidoniales; family Poseidoniaceae; genus MGIIa-K1. Next base: position 5,217 of record DAZU01000021.1, on the reverse strand, counting down.
CATAACTATGCATGAAGGTAATCAAAGCAATCCAACTCCGATTGATGAAAGGTCCCAAACATCCGGATGGTCGCTAGAAAACGCGGTAGCGCTTTCAACTTTCCAAGGACTATTCACAATTGCATGTGCTTTGGTGGGCGTTCATGCAGCGTTTGAAATCCGCAGAAAGAAAAAATACAGAAGAACTCAGATTTTGTGTTGGGTTGCATTATTTTCTCGCGGTTTAATCATTTTTGGTCCTGCATTAATCTTGATAGGAATGATATTCTTGGTAATCGACAAAGAAGATTTTGCCGACCAAATAAATCCTGAGGTGTTGTAAAAATGTACCTCATTACCGTCGAAGGCGGAGATGGATCCGGTAAAGGAGAAGCAGTTAGAATCTTAGCATCTCTAGCAAACAAGTTGCCATTCAAGAATGTTCATGTCACTCATGAACCAAGGAGGCATAGTGAGCTAGGAAAATTAGCTTTAAAATCCGTAAGTGTTGGAAATAATACACCTCTGGAGGAAGCGGGTCTTTTTGCCGCAGACAGAGTGGACCATTCTCATACATGGATTCGTCCAAGATTGCAGAAAGGAGACTTAGTCATATCAGATAGGAATATTCACTCTAGTCTAGTCTATCAAGGAGTAGTTGGAGACTTAGGGTTAGATCAAGTGGCTAAGATGAATGCTGCTGCTATGATCCCAGACCTGGTAATTTGGGTTGATTGCGATCCAAAAAAGGCAATGAAAAGAATCAGCTCGGGTACTCTTCGTATGGCTGGAGAAAAGCATGAATATTTCGAGACCACAGAGATACAAACGACGATACGCTCTGGATTTGAAGGAATTTTATCTGGAAAGATTAAGACACCTCCTCCATTTAACAAATCTATTGTTATGGGGCCAGTTCTTAACGAGGGAGGTCTCGACGAATTAGAGAAACAATTGTCCCAAGTTCTTGGAAATTTTTTCAATAAAAGACCCGATCCTTTGAATGTGGATAGAGATGATGTAGATAGATACCTACTTACTTCACTAACCATGGGAGTACAAACTCAAACAAGACTTCCTGGTGCACCAAGTAAACACCTTTCCCTACTAGAAGACTGGCTTGACGGTAGGTCTCCAGCAGAATGGATGACAATAGCCGAGAAAGAGTGGAATGAAGAAAAAGCGAAATTGTCGGACGTTCCTGCCAGACCGATTGCTCACTCTTCTTGGGCTATTTTGGGAACATTATCTCTCACGGATACCACTGATGTTCCCACGCTTCACAAGCAGTTAGGACCGGTTAGAGCAGTCACTAAAAGGCACACTCAAAGATTGGTAAAATGGCTCGAGCAAGAGAGGTGGATACATAGGCAACAAAGTCATATTCCCTTTGCAGAGGCTCAGATGTTCAAATTAAGAAAAAGCCGCTTAGGATATGGTCGTTTATGCTTAGCAATGTGGCCGCTTAGGACTGCTTTAGCAAGATGGAGAAGACTAAATCCAAACTTAGACTGGAAGTCGGCTTTAGAAGATATCCTAAATCCTCAAGGGCAGAGTAAAATTCCTTCCCAGACACGCATAGCAGTGAAGAACACAATCAATAGACTAAGCCTTATTTCTAGTGGTCATGCAGAATGTCCAGTGCCCAAAAATGAGCAAGAGCTAGTAATATGGTGGTCAACGGATCCCCCAAAATGATTATTCTTCGGAATCTTTGACCATACTGAATTTACTTCCAGATGGGAGAGCTACTTTTCCAGGATTTTTGTCAAATAATAAAGGCCTTGCCGCAAATGAGGATGATAAAAATGCTCCAATGAAGAGTCCAAACGGAGTTCCAGTGATAAGTCTCATAGTTGAAGTAGATTCGTAAGATGTGAGCATTTGTGTGAACCCATCTATCGCCATTGGTAAGACCATTAAAACTGATATTCCAGTTACGACTAACGTTCTATAGTTATTTTGATAAGTACTTTCTAGGCTTCTGTCCGGGAGTATAGATAGAAATGAATCTCTTAATGTCCATCTGTTTAGCCCTCTCCTTGAAAATAGAAAGCCGCCCAAAGTCAATCCAAGAAAAATTCCAACATCTCTGACACATACTGGCATTTGGTTTCCATTTATTTCCCAGGACCTCTCTGCCTTATTGTGGCAGTTAAGGTCTCCAAATCCATAAATGAATGCTGCGTAAGGATCTAAATCCTTCCAAGCAAATAGTCCATATTCGCTCTGATTGTGACCTACCTCGCTATTGCTGTTAGTTTGTGTGTTACCCCATGAATCCTCAGAGAAATAATCGAAAGTGTTTGCTCTACCCGATAGCTCTGGAACGCTATTTTCTGGTAAGTAAAATGGAACTAAAAAAAACGACACTAGGAAAAAAAGTGAAACTCCGCCAACCCATAGTCCAATTTTTTTTTCCCGGGTCCTGTTTTGTAACCCGTTACGTTCCATAAAAGAATCCTAGTGTGTGAAGGCATATGTTTTTTCCTAGCAACAATTGGCGCATGCATGGAGGAGAGAGTTGGCTTCAGGCGAGCACTCTCAGCATCTATCATACTAGGTCTGTATTCTGGTTTCATGCTATTTGTCGCTATTGCGATGGCAATGGGTAGCGAGGGTCTGAAAATTGCAGGATTTCTTTGGAGTCTGACTATATTGCTGTGTGCACTTGTTTTGACCCCATTCTTAGCAGTGGGTAGAAAGCGTGGTGTTACAGAAACTGATGAGTTTGTAAAATCTCTTAGAAGTGGTCTGGAGCCACTTAATGAGGGTGTTGGAGGTTGGAGAGTTTTGTCTCACGTTAGGGGTGAGGGTATGGGTGCTTCTATCTCTCTGTCAAACTCATCTAATCCTCTTTTAATAATTGAAAAAGCGCTGAATATATCTGTTGACTCTAAACTCACATTTAGATTTCCAAAAGATAACCCAAACCTCAGGGATATGGTATTGCCAATTCTGGTTGAAAAGGTAGGTACTTCACGCATTCAAAGAAGGACAAAATCCCTTACAGTTGTCCCTGAAGTAATTATTGATCGTTCTACTATAATCACTCGGGTGATGATGTTGTGCCCTCCTCTTATGGTTGGTGGTTCTCTTGGTTTTTACTCGGTTTCACCCGGCCAACCCCTCCTTCCATTTTTAGGAGCTATTGCAGGAGCAATTTTGGGTATGATGATAGTTACTAATCAAGGCAGATAACTAAACAAATCCACTATCAAATCAGGTTTATAAACAATGTAATATTAAAAAAATCTGTGAGACCATTTTAGAGCAAGGCTGTAATCTTGGAAACTCTGGAAGTAATTCTGTTGAAACAAAATAGAAAAATAAAGATTAGGAAATTAATAGGGTGTAAAAATTATGAGCGACTTGGCGAAACTGTTGAAGAGTCTCAGAAATTCAGGTGTCGAAATTCCAGAATTTATTGAGAAAGCAATGTGGAAAGTCGACATCGAAGATTTTACTGAAAACGATTGTTCTGGATTTTATTATGATAGGCCAGTCGTGTTCCTAGAAACCTCAAATGGTGGTATAAAGAATATATCTGCTCCCCACATGATTGTAACGCTCCTACATAATCTCGAATTAAAAGAAGGACAAAATGTAGTTGTCTATGGTGCAAAGGGTGGATACATTAGCGCATTAATCGCTCATATAATCGGTGAGCATGGTAAAGTTACTGTGATTGATCCTTCTTCAGAAGTGATTTCTTTTGTTTCTAGTAATCTTAGAGGATTTCCTACTGTAAATTGTAAAATCTCTATAAATCCGGGGGAGCAAGAATTACCCAATCTCAACAGAGTTTTAGTTACTGGGCAAATTGACAAAATCCCAAAATGGCTTGAAATGGGATTAGAAGAAGGAGGGTTTGCAATAGCTCCGATAGGAGATAGGATATCCCAAAGGTTACTGAAAATCGAAAAGCAAGATTCTGAATTGTTCGAGACGGATCTTGGAAGTGTGGTTTTTGGTCCCATCGATATATCTGATACAATAATTCAGACCCCAACTCCAAGTGAGATGGCTGAACTAATTGAACAAATAATAGAGTTGATATCGGATGCTGGTTTGGTAAAAGAAAATGACAAGCAAATTCTGTATGACTTAGTGGCAGATTTACGTCTTTTACCAGATGATTTACCTCCGCCTGAAGAGCTAGATAACCCTACTGAACATCCAATGCTTAAACTAATGATGGAGAAAGGGGAATGGTTCGTAAATCTCTGGCCATTAATTCAAGGGCTGATGGGAACTAGAATAGCATCGTATTACTCCAGTGATGCTGATGACGAGTATAGTGGTCATCCAGAATTTACTCCTTGAGGTGATATATTGTCAGCTCTAGAATCAGAAATTGCAAGGCTTTCTCACAAGGATGTAAAAATAAGAAGAAGGGCTGTAAGACATTTATTTGACGCCGACAACCCAAGGGCTCTCAAGGGCTTTGTTCCACTGCTAAAAGATAAGGATATTTGGTTTAAAAATAAGGCATTAGATGCTCATCGCAGATGGGCCAACTATCCGGAAGATCTGTTGCCTTTGATGGTTGATAATCAGCGGTTAGTTGGAGAATTACTGCAACGTATTACGGCCCCAGATATAGCAAAGGAGTTGCTTTTAAACGAGGATTATATCATAAGATCTTTCGCTGCACAAAGTCTCAAGAATCACGAGGAATTACACAATGATTTTTGTAATGACGAGCACCATTCTGTAAGGTTAGTTGCTGCTCAGAATACTGTTGATGAAATTATAATTTCAAATCTTATTGTTGACGAACATCCCTCTGTTCGGAGTGCTGCTTTATCCAATGCTTCATCAAACAACATAGAATTGAGTCAGGATATTTTGAACGATGCTTTCTCATCGAATGACCCGAATCTTCGTTCAGTAGTGGCTTCAATGGCGGTTGAAATCGGCGGTGATATACTTGTCAGAGCAAGTTCAGACTCGAATCCAAAAGTCAAGAAGGCAATATCACAAGCTATGCGTGAACAAATAAAATCAGTAGATAAAAGGATTCTTTCAGTTATGGAGAATAGCCCCGATTTAGTTGGGAGGTGGCTGCGAAAAAAACATGACAAGAAATCCTCTAATCTAAGGTGGAAAATGATTGAAAACGAAGATATTGATCAAAGACTAAGGTCGAAACTAATTGAACAGATGGGGGGTAAGGAACGAATTGATGTTAGTCGTTTGGAAGCTTTATTTGACGATAATTCAGAATTAGTGCGG
>DAZU01000049.1 GCA_002507425.1 Euryarchaeota archaeon UBA53 | reverse complement strand
GGATAATCCGCTTCGGATATGAAAAATGGAATTGCTCTATGATCACCCAATAAAGCGTGGGTAAGACTCGACAGAACAATTGTCGCAGCAGGCAGTGTCCAACTTAACCTTGCAACAAACCTATTGAGATTCAAAGATATGCCTCCACAGTATCATTAATACAATCATCATAGGATTTCCAAACCAATCCTAAATCAGTCTCAGCCTTTTGGCTTGAATATAGAGAGTCCCCACTTTTGAAAGATTTTGCAGCAGATCGGGTCAACATTCTCTTTCCTGAAAATAATCCCATAAACCAATCTTGAAAAACTACAATCGGCATGAGCCAAAGAGGTATTCCTAATCTTGGAAACTTTAGGTTTGGATACAGTTGTTTTGACCTTTTGAGGAGGTCATGAATATTTCCTCCTTGATGAGGAGCTAGGACATACCTACCATTTGCCTCGTCTATCTCATATGCTAGCCTGTGAGCCTTTGCCACGTCGTCAACATGAACGAAAGCAAGTGGTATCTTAGGTACTGCGGGGTATTTTCCTTTCATTGCGTCACCAATTATTTCAGTGGTTGGAGTGGGTTTTGAAAAAGATCCTCCCAGAACTCCGCTTGGATTAATCACTCTTAGGTCTAGATTCAACTTCTCGGCAAGTTCCCAGGCCTTTTTTTCAGAATCGGTTTTTGCTTGAGCATACGGTAGAGAAAAGTTTTCATTCCAGTTTTCTTCGTTTTTGTAAACCCCTTTTGGTGAGGATCCAACAGCAGCAGTAGATGATGTGTAAACGATTCTTTTGACACCACATTTATGAGCGGCATTTAGAACATTCTCTGTACCTATATTAGCAGTATCTAATATCAAATTTGGATCACCTTTTGTTGCATATATTGTTGCAAGGTGGAAAAGGCCGTCTGCATCACTCAGAACATCCTGCCACACGTCTGCATCCAACACATCAGCTTCAACAAATTCCATGTCAAGAGGTGGTGCCTTGTCAAGTGAGCGAACAGTTCCCCTTACCTTGTAGCCATTTTCTAGTAGTTCTCGACACAGATTATTGCCGATGTGGCCATTTGCACCCGTAACGACAACTACTCCAGCCATGCCAATGCATATACCTTCACGCTTTGAATCATGGCATTATTTGAATAGAAGTAAACCACCGCATGTTTGTATGCCTTTGAGAGTGCATGACACCCGTCGTCGGGAAAAGGTGGACTTTACTACCATTAACCCGGGTATAGTGAACATGTATGTTTGTGGAGTCACTGTCTACGACCTTTGTCATTTGGGACATGCTAGATGCTATCTTGCGTTCGATTTAATCCACAGATGGCTGGAAAAGTCAGGCTATGATGTGAACTATGTGCAGAACTTTACAGATATTGATGATAAAATCATAAACAGAGCTATCGAAACAAATACCGACTGGAGGAAATTGGTTGATGAGAATATTAAATCATATTACAAGGATATGGATTCGCTGAATATACTACGTGCTGATAAATATCCAAGGTGCACTGATTATGTAGATGAAATGGTCGAGATAACCGCTGATTTAATCGATAAAGGTCACGCATATTCGGCAAATGACGGAGTTTACTTCAGTGTCGAAAGCGCCCCTGAAAAGTATGGCCAATTGACAGGTCAAAGTATTGATGCTGTCAGAAGTGGCGCAGGAGGCAGGGTTGCTGACAGCGGTTCAGGAAAAAGGGATCACAAGGATTTCGCTCTGTGGAAATCAGCGAAGCCCGGGGAACCGAAATGGGACTCACCATGGGGAGAAGGTAGGCCGGGATGGCATATCGAGTGTACAGCGATGTCAATGGACTCTTTTGGCGCTCAGTTCGATATTCACGGTGGTGGGCATGATCTACTATTTCCCCATCACGAAGCCGAAATATTTCAAGGAGAGTGTCACACTGGGCATTCACCAGTTGTCCACCACTGGCTGCACAACGGATTTGTCAACATAGACGGAGAAAAGATGAGCAAATCTCTTGGCAATTTTTGGACTATTCGAGACATTGTAGAAAAGGTAGACCCTCTAGTATTGAGGTTTTCATTAATCAACGCTCATTATCGTTCGCCGATTGATATGAACGAACAATTACTCAAAGACGCAAACAAAAACCATTCAAGGCTTCTCGATGTATACAAAGCAGCTTTAGAGTTGATGGGAGTAAATTGTCCCCCATTACCCAAAGGAGACGTAAGGTCACAAATTCCTCTAGTTCGAAGTATAGGGCTGTTAGAGAAAATGGCACAAGGCTTTGCAGTTGCCATGGATGATGATTTTAACTCTAGAGAAGCATGTGCAAAAGTTTTGGGCGCTCTCAAAGAGATGACAAAAATGCTTGCATCACTTGAGGGAGATGATCTTGGCGCATATGCAATACATTGTGTTGAATGGCTAGAAGACACAGCTGGTTTAGTGTTAGGAGTTTTACCAACAAGAGAGCAGGTTTTGGCTGAACCAGAGGAAGATCCCCGCAAGGCTGAGATTTCTGAGAGGGTAGAATCTCTTATCTCTCAAAGAAGCGAGGCACGACAAGCCCAGGATTGGCAAAAAGCCGACTCGATAAGAGATGAATTAGCAAATATGGGAGTTGTTGTTACCGACACACTCGAAGGCCCAATTTGGGACTTAATCTAATCTTTAGGTGGCTCTAGTGGTGGCAAATCTGGAATGAATTCATTCTGATCCACAACTTCATTAGTCAGCATAGATTCTTCTCCCCTAGATATGAAGATTATAGCAATAGCAACTGCGAATATAAAGCCCATGACTATTGTCAAGGTCAGTATAGGATCAGACTCATCTGACTGGGAACTCTCTGTGGTTTCCTCATCGCATATCCCAGTGCAAATTTCATCATCACCCCCATCTCCAACTATAACGTCCAAGTCGTCGTTTGTATTTACTAAGATACAAGAACCATCATCTACTATCGCATCCAGATTGTAATTTACAGCATTAGAATCTGTGCATCCAGAGTCTATACCATCCTCATCATTTTTATCGGGATTGTATGTTGAATCCTCTACATACGGCCTATTACCTTCAGAATCGTATTCTACGTCATAGTAATCGTATAGTTTGGATAAATCAATGTGATAGTTAGCATGTTCTGACCTATTAATAACGTCGAAATATCTATTGTCTCCTAAGGTGAAGATCGGGTCAACATTCATCGATTTTAGATGATTGACTCCATCTCTATAATCACCGTCAAATGTAGTGCCTAACCAATCGTTTATTTCTTCATCAGTCATCCCCTGCACATCATTCCAATGTTGCTTAATGTCTTCGAAGTTATTTTCCATAGCCATCTGTAATCCATCTTCAATACTCTCCCAAGACTTCATGCCGTCTACCTCCGTTGTGGAGGTGACATCAATCGCTTTGCTAAAACCAGTTCCGTTAATATATTCCCAATCGTTACCCTTCATCTCAGTCATTAGGTCAATATCTCCAAACACTGGTTTTCCTTGGACAATAGTCAGCCTTACATCAGGATCGATGGCCTCAATTAAATTTCTGTAAGGATTCTCATGGAAGCTGTCGATTACAACTAAATCAGCGTACATACCTGTTTTTATTTGGCCTACAAAGTTGCTCCATTTGCTTATCTCCGCTGCATTGGATGTTACCATCTGAGCTAACTCATAATCAGAGAAATGGTTTTCCAGAACTTCTCTGTTCCACATGTCTGCGATTTTCAATTCGTGAAGATTATTCTTCGTTCCACTAGGGCCCCAATCAGGCGCTATTGAAATTGTGATTCCAGCATTATCTGCAGCAACAACATCTGTTGTATCTCCGTATAATACAAGATTAGAGAAAGGCGACCAAACTAACCCAGCACCAGTTTCTCCCATTAAATTAAATTGATTTTGATCTAGTGCTGTTCCATGAATTACCACGGTTTCATCCATTATCAATCCCTTTTCATAAAGGGCGTCAAATTCGCTTTTACTACTGGAATCTACACCCTCTGACAAATGTACGAACCATGCGTTTAGTGTCCCAGCATTGCTCTTATCGATTAGGTGCTGCCCCGAGTAATCATCATCTGCCGCTCCACAGACAGCACACGTATACATTCCATCTTGGCCGAAGTTATACAACTCAACGTTTCGAGAAAGCATGCTATCCCATGAGTCGGTTCCGCTACTTGGAGACCCTTGGACCGCAGTAACACCACCAGCTACAGCTTGCACTTCAGCGTACTTCATTTGCTCAGAAGCCATATCCCAGCGATTGAAATCTTGGACGTTATTTTTCATCCATGTAATGCTTGGACCATAATCATAATTATTGCCCCATTGATACCTATTTGTATAGCCGCCTTCCTCTGACTTTTGGGAATTAGACAGGTGTACTTCAAAGTCCCAAAGAGGTATGTGGTTGTAATGCATGTGATTGTGCAAATCGATTAGTCCAGGGTAGATACTTGCACCGGTTTCGTAAGTTGGTATGTCGTCGGTGTTGATTGGTGGAATCTCTCCGTTTGCCCAAATTGCAGCGATCATTCCATCCTCTATCATGATATTACCTTGTTCAATGATGTTACCTTCTCCAGCCATGGTTACAATTCTGCCAGTTAGAATGTATTTTGATTCAGAGTTGTCGCTTTGTTTGTAACAAGTGCCCTGTCTTATTGCGGGATTTGCATCTCTTTTACCTAGCGTGCCGTCCTCATTCATTACATAGGCTTCATCATAATATGAATCTCTAGCTGGATATTGAACAACACTTTGTGAAATTCCGTTTGTGTCTTTCAGTATCGCATAGTCATCTTCGAAGTAATCAAAAATGATTTGCGTTTTTGATCGGAAAAATACAATCGATTCCTGAGGTCCCAATGTAGTATTCCAACCGATCGAGCATGGAGCACTTCCTCCTGATGGGTTGTCGTCAAGAATCCAATCAGAAATATCAACATCAAATTCACCTTCATTTGTAAGTTGGATGTATTGCTCGCTATTGGAAAATACCTCACCATCACCGTCTAGGTCTATTCCACCATAATCCTCACCAGAAGATGAGACTAGAATCTCGGATATCTTTACACCCAAATATCCAGATTCGCTGGTATACCATTGGCCAACACCAGGCATGTTGTTAGTTCCTCCAGTATTGTTTCCGGTTTGGCCGTTTGATTCGCTGGGTGTGCACGTTCCATGAGTTGAGGAAGGATTAGGATCGGCTTTTATCAAAGATGAATTTGGTCCTGGTCTGTAAGCCCTATCCCAATCAGAATCATAGCCTGGATAACTAAACTGACTTTGCGTGACTCCATCCGAATCAATCAATGTTGCGTAATCTCCATCGAAATAATCGAACTCGATATCAGTAACAGCTCTAAAAAATGTAACAGAATCGCCCGGAGAAATAGTAATGTTAGAAATCTTGCAAGGCGGGCTTCCTGAGTCTATTCCGTCATCGATTGACCAGTTGGTCAAGTCAATAATCAGGCTACCGTTATTTTGAATTGTCATATACTGATCACTTTCTATGCCAATTTCACCATCCCCATTCCAATCAGTTCCATTATGGGATTCATCATTTGGAGATACTAGAATTTCTGTTATCATAACCCCCATGTAGTTTTCTTCAACGACGCTCCATTCACCTGATTCGGCACTTATTGTGCTTGCTGGGATGAGCGCGATTGAAAATAGCAACGCAACAAAAATAGCACGCATGTTTTACCCAATTAGTCACAGCACATGAAACCACCCTTGTGTAGACTCCCATTGATTAGACGACCAATGGATAGACTCAAATCCAAGTTTCCATGCC
>DAZU01000101.1 GCA_002507425.1 Euryarchaeota archaeon UBA53 | reverse complement strand
GTTTCCCCCACCAAATCTTCTAATAAATCCACACTGCAAACATGTTGTGACTCTTTGTCCGCCTCTAATTCTGATGCGTGAGGTCTCTCCTGGAATTAGTAACTCCATGCATTTGCGGCATATCATGTGAGATGTAGGTCCTCTAATAGATATCTTATTGTGGGACGCCGTTTTTTTCAGATGAATAGCGGCATTTTTTCTGACTAACATTGGAAGCGAAGAATCTAGCATTACCGAGGCTAAGTGTTCTATTGCTGATGCAGCATTTTTATATCGCTGCATTTTGAAATTTGACCTTTTCCTTCTACCTGACATAATGCCATCTCAATTCAGTGCTTCTAGAATATCTTGAGTTATTTCCTCGATGTTTCGATCACCATCAATTTCACAAAGAATTCCTTTGGACTTATACCATTCTGCTAGAGGCGAAGTTTGGTTGTGATAAGCTTCAAGACGGCTTATGACAGTATCCTCATTGTCATCAGCTCTCTTCTTGAAGTCGGTTTCATTGCAGTGATCACAGGAGCCAATTACGAGTGGAGGATTAAACACCTCATGGTAAACAAAACCACATGTTTTGCAAGTAAATCTACCACAGATTCTCTCTACAATTTTTGCATCGGGGACATTGATCGATATAACGTGTGAAACATAAGCTATCTGAGAAAGTGCTTCTGCTTGTGGTATTGTTCTTGGAAAACCGTCAAACATTACACCGCCTTTGGCATCGTCTTTCTTAAGTCTCTCAATAATCAACTGAATTATTACATTGTCAGGTACTAATTTTCCAGCATCCATATACCTTTTTGCCTCCAATCCTACTGCTGTTCCACTTCCAACTGCTGCTCTTAGCATATCTCCAGTACTAACCTGTGGTAGACCAGTAGATTCTGTAATCCTTTGAGCCTGAGTCCCCTTACCAGCCCCGGGAGGGCCGAACAAAACTATACTGTCCATGGCCATGCGCGGAGATTAACAGATTTCACTTTTGGCCTTGCTGGGCTAGCCATTGATTCCCATAGTGGCGCCATTGCTCCATGGTCCAGCCAGGTGGAAGCCCTGTCGGTGGAAGTGGTGGTCCAATAGGAGCTTGAGGAATTGCAACCGGTTTAGGTTGAGGAGGTCTACCTGCAGGTATGTTCACATTTGGAGGTCGACCAGCGGGCAATCGAACAGGTGGTCTGCCTTGAGGAATAACAGGTGGGGCAGGGACTGGTAGGCTTGGAATGGATTGAGCCAAAGCTTCCGCAATTTCTTCGGCTGAGACCCCTCCGCTAGCAGCAGACTCTTCACCAACAACTGAATCCATTACAGCTTTCTTTCTACTTCCATCATCTGCAATATCATGTGCTCCAGGTGCAATCAAGAGTTCATTTTCAAGCTCTCTTGGTGAGGATTTTTTTATCCTTACTGCAAGAATGATAACTGCAAGTAGTGCAATTGCAATAATCGAATATCCAACCTCATCTGACACTATTCCAAATAGTCCTCCCTGTGTTTTGGTATTCTGGACACTAACCTCAATTACTTCTTTGCTATCACCGCAAACCAGTTCAAATTCAACGATTCCAGCTCCTGTATCATCATTTGTTTCTAGATTTATTTGTATTTCTTGACTATTCCCTGGCAATAGTTCTGTAACTTCAGAATCTGAAATTTCAACGCCCCAATTATCAGGCTCAAGGTTATGAGTAATATCTACGCTTAATGGTAAGTTACCAAGGTTTACGATTCCGACTGTTTGAGAACCTACTGAGTTTCGCTTAATTCCCAGTAATGAATTGTCAGAATCGTCGATAATAATCGAACAGAATGAGGAAGGCATAACATAAACAGGGAGGGTTTTTACAACCTCCTTTGTTTCAAATCCATTGTTTATTTCTGCAAATATTCCCAATTCGAATAATGCGTCCGCAATAGGCTCATTGTTAGGTGGCTTTATCAAAATTCTTAGTTCGGCTGGCGTTCTTGGTTCCAAATAGGTTGGTGGGTCTGCAAATCCTATCTCCCAGCCATCGGGAGGCAAAGAATTACTCCATTCAATATTGACTCCTGAATTGCCCGTATTTTCGATCATTACAGTATTTACAGTAAAATCTCCGTTAGGATAAACGGATAAATTGTGACTTTCGTTGATATTATAATTTAGAGATATTTCGTCCTTAACGATCAATTTTGTCTCATTGATTAAGAAATTTGATGGATCTTGAGAGATTTTAATCACAAGATTGTTTTCGTCATTTCTCAAAGCCACTGGAGAAACAAGAATCTCAAATCCTACCTCGCCTATATCCCCAGGCCCAATACTTACACCGACTTCTCGGTTTGCAATCTCTCCTTCGTGTTTTACCTGAATTGTCCATGTAGTTAATTCTGGGCTGATTCTTACTTGCAAATCTAAATCTGTATTACCAGTATTTTCTATTAACAAGGTAAGGTTTAATCTCTCACCAGTGTCTACTTTTACATCCTTTGCGTAAGCTGCTGGCCCAACATCGATACCCTTGTTATCCAGTAAAGACGTTTCAAAGGACTCCAGTGCCTTTACAGTTAAAGTGACTGTCTCACTTATGTTGAGTAACGGATCTAATTCGCTTGTTACTGAACAAGTAACTTCATCAGTACTTCCCGCTGAAGGTAAGCCATTGACAACCGGCGGCACGTATAGCCTTACTTGCATGGGTAAATATTCGAGAATATCTAAAGGCTCAAAGGAGTAAGAAGAGGAATTTGATTGGCCAAGTTGAACCTGCCATCTATTCTCACTAAAGCAATCTAGGTCATAGGTGGCTGGTGAATTTCCAGTGTTTCTAACAGATATAGAGAAAGAAGTGCTACCGCCTGGAATTGCTTCTAATCCAATTGTACCAGCAGGTGCAACTTGCACATCTTTAACTTCCTCGACCACTAATCGAAGTCTTATACTGTGCTTAACCGATGGATTGTTGGAATACTTGGCTGTAACGTCCATAACGTAGGTTCCAGCCATTGCATACCTGTCTGTTTGTCCGTCCAAGTCTGCATCATCATCGTTCATAGTGATGTTCAGATAGATAGAGTCGCCGCCTTGACCCATTGGTGATAGTGTAAACGGTCCAGAAAGGTCGGAGTATCTAGACCAATCATCGTCAGTGGGAAGAAGAACATCGTCTCGAATGGGGCTTGGAGTTTGTACTTGGGAAATTTGTAATTTAACTGACTGCTGTTCTGTCCCCTCATGTTTCAAAATTACTGGCCAGGTATACCCCTCAGCAGTCCTAGGATCTAGCGTTTGATTTATCATGTCTGGATTCTCTGTTCCATCAGAATTTAAAGTCACTAACCTAACTCCCAAAGCCGCCACTGAAATTGTCATCTCCTCGATATTATTGTTAACACCATTTATTTCGTCATTAATTTCTTCAACAGATGATTCAGTATCTATCGATAGGCGCATGTTATGGTCACCGGTGGTAGTAAATGTATGGTATATAGTCAATGAATCAGTTTCTCCACCGGGCAAATTTGGTCTTACTCCATCATAAAGGATTGAACCATCTGTAAGGTCCTCAAGAATTACTCTAAATTGAGAAGCATTGGATGTTCCCTGATTCAACCAAGCAATTCTAATTGTGATTAAATCATCAACCAGCGGAGTATCTGAGGATGGGAATATTGAGCCATCATACGCAACCAAATCGGCTTTTGGATCAAGAGATGCATCCCCTGTTAGTATCAGAGAGTATGATTGGTCTAGACCTCCAGCATGGGTAACCATAACTTTCCACTTACCAGACGGTAAGTTTGATGAAGGATCTATTTTGATTCTTTCAACGTTGTTTACCGAATCATGAACTCCGTTAGGTATTGAGTAACCGTTTAACATAACATTACCTTTGTATATTGTTCCGTCTGGAGACATTAGTAACAAATCAAGATCATTCACTAAACGGGTATCATTTTGATTTGTGTTTGCACTGCCTGCCAAGTCTGTCCAAGCAAGTGTAAGGTCTAGACCCAACGATGGATTAACGTCAAATTGGTATAATGTCGAAAATCCAGCAGATAGCATTCTTGAGTTATCAAAATAGGTCAACAGGTCATTGCCGTTATATTTTGGAATTATAGTATTTGAAACAGACAATTGCCCCCAGCCCTCGCGGGAATTCGGTATATCTGGAGTTCCAAGATCTATTGCTCCGTTTATTGCGGCCGCTCGAAGTAAAGAAGCACTCGGCTTAGATATTCCTATTTCTTCCCTGATAAACTCTCTAATTAATGAAATAGAACCACCAGCAACTGCGGTAGCTTGACTTGAGCCTGTTAGTGACATGTAAAGGTCGTTTCCGTTAGAATGCGTTCCAGAGCCGCAGCTTCCTCCTATGGGAATAGCAGCCTCTTCAGCCCTACCAGAGCAAATACCAACACCAGGAGCAACCAAGTCTGGTTTTACCCTTCCGTCTAGAGCAGGGCCGAGGGATGAAAAGTTCGCAACATTGCCATTTGAAATTGTTGTTGTCGCACCAATTGAGAGCACATTTTTGGCAGTTGAAGGAGCCATTACTTTCGAGATATTTTGGTTGGAGTCGTCACCTGCTGAAAACAATGGCAGAAAATCCGAGTTATCATTGACGAACACATCAACTGAACGTGAGTCGCCAGTGTAAGCACCATAATTACCATTTAGTCCCCAAGCATTGACTGAAACTCTTGAACCCTCTTGTTCGGCATGATTTAGCATATCATATATCGAACCAATTCTTCCAAACACCCCCGTTGGATCGTGCTCCAATGCATATGCGACAACTAAAGCATCAGGTGCAATACCCTGTGCAGAGGAATCACCACTTCCGCTACCTGCAATTGTAATAGCTACATGAGTTCCGTGACCACCGTTGGAGTCTGCCGGACTTGGATCTAAGCCAAACTGAGTGTATACGCCTGCAACTCTTCCTGCTAAATCAGGGTGGTCTTGATCAATACCAGTATCGGTGAAAGAAATTTTCTCTCCCGAACCGGTCAAACCAAGGCTAGAGTTTGATAAATCATCCAACCCAATTACAGATCCTGCTGCCGCATTAGTCAGCCGCAATTCGTGCGCAATATCAGAGAAAATTATCCTGCCGTCTTTAGCCAATAATTCCAGATTGATATTTCCAAAGGCCTCACAAAGATGTGAACCACACCAGGCCTCCTTTGCACCCATTCTAGTCAAATCGATTGCAAGAGATTCTAATTCTCGAGCATCAATATCAGATGCTGGGATTATTGAGAAGTATTCAGATTTTTCATCTAATTGGTTGGATAATCTCCAACCCGGCATCATTGGTCCAGCCCATCTAACTAGTTCTTCTTGCCCGATTTCCTCTATGTCTGTTGGATCTGATAGTCTGAAGAGCCAGCTGGAGGAGCCAAGATTATCTAAAACTAATAATTCATATTTGTCGACAATATGAGAAAAACTGTCTCCAGTGTGATCTTTAAATTGTACGATAACCATACCAGTCTCTTTGTAGTCGTTACTGTAATCAAAACGTGAGGGTGGTAGTTTTTGATTTATTGGGTCGAATGAGTTATCATGTAAATTTATCAAGTAATCAAGATTTTTTAATCCCGAAACTTTAGTCTCTGATGGCGTTATTTCATTCCATTTTTTTGCTGCAATATCCAAGTCTTGAGTGTTTTCATGAACTGTTACATCGTATGCTTGTGATGCAGGTGCAATCAACATGACAGCGAGAACAAACAGCACTCTCAAGTATGGCATACATATAATCCGAGTGCGAAATCATACTTCAATACAAGCCTTAATTGGGCTTGAAATATTATTCAAACATCATAGCGATTGCTAAATCAGTCTTGGACACTGAGGCTTTCCAGTCTGGTTCAGTTCCCATCAAGGCCCTTATTGCATCAACATTTTCAGGTATAACATCCGATTCTTGGTGTATTGCTTGGAAATAATAGAGATTGTTTCCCACAAGTTTTACACCATCTTCCCAAACAAATATCTCGTGAAGATCACCCCAAGTCCTTCCCATATCCCTTGCAAATTCCATAACTTCCGCAGTGGTCGTAATACCTGTTTCAGACCCGTTCATAATAATGACTCTGGGACATTTTGACCACATTTCAATTACCTTTTCTGTTGATAATCCATGGTCATTGGGTAATGTTGCTACAATTGAATGTAAATGCATAATTGTTGTTGGGACTGCGACTGCAAGAGAATTTATTTTTATTTCTGGCTTCACAGTCTTTACATCTGGTCCATGGTGACTTGGAACTTTGAGTACCGGTTTAATTGCATTGATAGGACCTTTTTTTGAGTCCCCCGGATCTGCTGCTCTGCGAATCATCGTGCATTCTACCGATAGTTCTCCGCAGTGTTCATAGAGTGGGACCAAAGTTCTTGATAACCCTGTTGTATTGCAAGAAACTACTCTTGTTCCCTCAGCGTTAAGATTCGAGGTGTGATTGGCACATGACGTATAAGATAGACCCGTCATTTCATGCTTTTCACCGCCCTGAAATATCCATTTTACACCAGCTGATTGATATTTTGCTTTGTTCTCAGCACCTAATTTTCCCGGAGAACAGTCGATGACGATATCCGCAATGTCTAGTAAATCTGAGAGTCCTCCATGACATTCATATCCAGCCTCACGGAAAGCACTGATTCTTTCTAAATCATCAAAAGTGCAGAATAATGGATAGCCTTTCCTAACTGCAAGATCACATCCAAATGCTGGTCGAGTTTTGGTTACCCCAACAATTTCCATATCTGATTGGCATGCGACTGCATCTGCCACTCGCTTCCCAATTGTTCCGTAACCATTGATTGCAACTTTGATAACCATGTTTATCCCTCAATAACACGCCCTTTCGCGGGCCTCACATGAACCTTGCTTCGCGCAAATCGGACTCCTTTGAAGCAAACTGTTGAAGAAAGATAACCTCCCGGAACACACTATGGCAATTAATGACGACGTTGTTGCGCGCTCAATGAACATTAATTCTAGACTACCTATGCAACTCGAAAAAGCATTAGAAAGAAACATCGTTCTAAGGATAGGATGGACTACTCAAGGCGAGCCCGTTCCAAAAGATGGTGAATTGGGACTATGCCCAAATCTACCCAAGGGCTCTAAAGTTAGAAGTCTTGGAAATCTAGGCTCTTTTACTGCTGCTTTCGGGCAAGGTGGGACATACACACACCAAGGAAATGCTGGTGATTTTTTGGGTGCTGGGAACAACGGGAACATAATTACCTGCGAGAGAACTGCGGGAGATTGTGCTGGATTTGGGCAAAATAATGGCAGAATAACAATCCTAGATGGTGCAGGAAATGACGCAGGAGCTCGAATGCGCGGAGGTCTACTGGTTATCAGAGGTGACGTTGGCATAAGAATTGGTGGTGGAATGTCAGGAGGAGATATTGTAGTCCATGGTGACGTAGCAGGTGATCCTGGTGCAGGTATGATAGGTGGTAGAATAATTATCAATGGAAGGTGCCCAACGCCTCCACCAGGAGTAGTCATGCGGGCATTAGAAAAGGCTGAGTTGAATAAAATTAACAAATTGTTAGGTGAAAACGACTTAGAAATTCCGGCAGATGCTGTATGTTTGGTTGCAGAAAATACACCTTCACAAGGTATAATGGCTAGTTGTAGAGATGATTTATCTGGCATCTCCCTGATTCCAGCAACAGAAACCCACAATCCCAACTATTCCACTTGTGATACGGTTAGATTACTCGGTGAACAGGATTCACTTGCTCTCCCTATTCCGCTACTTCCCTATGTTCCAGAGGGTGTTGAAGACGATTTATTCTATCCCTGTTTAGTTAGAAATAAACCTCGAGATTGTGATATTTTTCTTATAGACTCATCTAATTTATTCACAGCAACAAGCATGATTCAGAAGGCTGCTGGTTTCGCCATTGACATGGACTCAATGCCTTTTCTGAAGAGTGAATCTATCGACGGTTTGATTGTATCCCTTGGGTGTGTAGCTGGTCCAAACTCAAAGATAATTTTCATCAAAGGAGTGGGACACACAAACCAACTCCATCTACACTCTGAACATCATAATGCGAACGCAGCTATTAGTGTTCTTGATGATGGAAGTGGACTAAGCGCTGCTGCGTCTTTACCCCTGATAGGCAGATCAGCATCAAGCAATCTCGAAAAATGCTTATCATCAATTTGGCTACCATGGTCAGTGAGCAGTGAAGATCTAGGGATTCTTTGTGCTATAGGAATATCATTTGCAGTCTGTCCAGCACCTGATGAAAACATATCTGGGTGGCTGGAACAAGTCAGTTCGGGGCTATCCTCACACCTTAACCGATTAGGTATCGCTTCAATCGATTCCCTTGCTAAGGTTAATTTGCGAGCATTCGATCAAGACACAGCCGCTGTGAGTGGACTAAGACTAGCAGGTTATGACCGGCCGCTGCCACATTGGTTCGCAAGGTGAGAAAATGCCCAGCATCAGTATCGAGCAATCCCTACTGAGAGGACTAGTTGAAGCCAGAGGCCGCAAACACGACATAGAGGATTTAGCGTTCCGCTTACCTCTACTAGGAACCGACATAGATAACTGTGACGAGGAAGTACTCGACATCGAAATATTTCCTGACCGACCTGATTTACTCTCTGCTGAAACCCTGTTCTATGGCATAATGCCGTTTTTACACAATTCTCCACCTAATCCAAGACTCCTGGTAAACCCCGGAATCAATAGAATGACTGTGTCACCTGAATTGTCAGAAATTCGGCCTGTAATTTTAGGGGCCATCGTTAGAGGTGTAAATTTGGATGAAGAAAGAATTAAGAGACTCATGGAACATCAAGAAAAACTTCATTTTGCCCTTGGAAGAGGGCGAAAGAGAGCTTCAATAGGTGTTCATGATTTTAGTAAATTAGCACCTCCATTTCGAGTGGAAGCCGTTGGAAGAGAGCACCGTTTTACACCCCTAGGGATGAATCACGATCTGTCTATTGATGAGATCCTAACCAAGCACCCAAAAGGAGTAGATTATTCACACCTACTAGATGAAATGGAAAAGGTTCCAATAATTCTAGATTCGAATGATGAAGTATTATCATTTCCCCCGATAATAAACGGAGAACATACTACTGTCACAACGAAAACTAGAGATCTGTTTGTAGATGTAACAGGTTTGGATTCTAGAGCATGTGAATCATC
>DAZU01000052.1:15528-16247 GCA_002507425.1 Euryarchaeota archaeon UBA53 | reverse complement strand
GAATCTGTAATTTATTCACCTCAGAATAATCAGTATTTCGAACCTGGAAGAATAGTAATTTTTGATTCAGATGGGACCATCGATGCGGACAACGATATAGTAAAGCGTGAGTGGAGAGAGCATATTTCTGGAAATACAAATCCCGTTATTCTTTCAAACAATGCGGTTCATTCCATGAAAATGGAGCCTGGAACCCATCAAATTTCTTTGTATGTTGAAGATAGAAGAGGTGGTTTTGATGAGACTTACATAAACATCACAATCGGCTCTTCCAATCCAGATTTGTCAAACTTATCCGTGTCGCCAATGAAAGTGAAGGTTGGTCAGATTACCCTAATCGAAATTCAAGTAGAATTAGATGATCCGGATGAGACAACTTCACATCTAAATGGAACACTGACAAAAAATTTGCAGGTTTGGAATTTCAATTTAACAGATGAAGACGGAGATGGAATCTGGATTGGTCAGATTGATATATCTCCATCTGAGAATGGCATAGCTCAGTTGAGGGTAACAGCTTTTGACGGAGTGAATATAGACTACATGACAATGGACATTGAATTTGTTCAGGAAGATACAGAAAACACCTCTATTTTGATTGCCGCAGGATTTAGTGCATTCGTAGTAGTGTCTAGTCTGCTAATACTTCTGGTAGTTCGAAAAAGAAAGCGCTTAGCAGACCTAGAACTGATTGATTCGTGGGGCGTGTTTGGGGAAGA
>DAZU01000052.1:1837-15189 GCA_002507425.1 Euryarchaeota archaeon UBA53 | reverse complement strand
GACGAAGATTCAATCGAAGATGAATCACACTCGACTGATGAGTCCGAATTGTTGTGATTATTTCTGTTCAGGAACATCGCCATTAAGCGAATCAGGGTTGTCATCTAATGGGCCCCATTCGGTCCGAGTTCGGTTAAGTCCCAGTCTCTTAGCCCAGATAAATTTCAGATTCTTCCAGCCGTCACCCCATGTATGAATCTCAGCCTCTCCAACTCTTGGTCTATACGGGACAGAGATTTCTATGGCCTTTTTCTTCCCTAGAACTCTTCTTGCAAGTATTTTCATTTCCTCGGATAAAGGCATCCCATCATTTGTTGGGCGCATCTTTTCATTTTCAAAAATCGATTTACGAAAAACCCACATTCCTGATTGCGAGTCTTTAATTCCATATCCAAATGCAAGCCTCGCATTGAACGATAGCATCCAATTACCAAAACCATGCAGGCCGGACATGGAGCCTTCTTCAGCCAATGTCAATCTATCGCAGGTAATGAAATCTAAGTCTTCTTCGACTAACTTTTTGACAAGATCTGGAACTACTTCAGCAGGGTAGGTACAATCAGCATCCATGGTTACAATAATGTCTCCTTTCGCAACTACGAAGCCGGTCCTATAAGCCCTACCATAACCTTTTCTTGGTTCGAGATGGACTCTCACACCTTTCTCAAGAGCAATTTCTCTCGTTCTATCAGTAGAGTTTCCATCTACAATCATTATTTCCAATTCTTCACACCAATCTTTTGGTATGGAATCGACGGTTGGGCCCAAAGCCTCTTCCTCATTCCTAGTGGGGAGGATTATTGTAACAGAGACCGGTAACTTGTCCGACATGTTAGTTGCATTCAAGAATCGGTTTTGAAGGCACCTATCCATTGGATTATTTATTCTATCATGGTCTCGTAGGCGCGTTCGACATGCATATTGCGATAGTGTCAGGCGAATATCCTCCTAGGTGGGGAGGAATAGGTTCAGTGGTTTTTCATCTCGCTGGACATATGGTTGATTTAGGTCACGAGGTGACAATAATAACACGGTCACATACATCCAAAGTTCCCTCTCAAGAGGGGGTCGAAGTCATATCTGTTAATTGGGCTAAAATTCCAATGGCGTTCACTAGATCATACGGGAAACATGCCATACGTGCATTGTATAATCTAAACAAGAGAAAACCGATAGACATCATTAACGCTCATCTTCCGTTAGTGTCATGGAAAGCAAAAGAATTTTCAAATCTTGAAAAGAAAATAGCTCCCGTAGTGTCATGTTTACATGGCTCTTGGATTGGTGAGAGGGAGGGCGTAAAAAGAGCGGCTGCCGCTGGCGAATCAGCAACTTGGCGAAACCCCAACGATTTAGCGATTTCAATGACTGCTAAGTATTACTCAAGGTATGAACGAGCAGGCATAACCAATTCCAGTATTTGTGTCGCAAACTCACAATCTACCTTAAGTGAGTTCAAGAAGTGGTATGACCCTGATGAAAATTTTGATTGCGAAGTGGTGTTGTGGGGCTGTGATCACAAAGTATTCCGCCCACCGAATAACGATAATGAGGCTGAGCAACTTGAACATGAAAGAATAAGATCTGATTATGGCTGTGATGACGAAGATGCACTTTCTTATTCTTTTAGTACAAAAACTCCAATGTTGCTAGCTGTAGGCCGTTTAGTCGCTCGCAAAGGTTACATGACCTTATTGAGAGCTTTGCCAGACATAATTAAACAAAATCCGGGTGTAAAATTAGTGATAGTTGGTAGAGGGCATATGAAGAAGAGCCTTCTTAAAGAATCTGTAAAACTTGGAATATCAGATTCTGTTTACATCAAGAGTAGTTTGTCATTTTCTGAATTAGCCCAACACTTTAGGTCTGCTGACCTTGTTGTTTATCCCTCATATTATGAAGGTCAAGGCCTAATTCCTCTTGAATCCCTCGCTAGTGGGACCTCCGTAGCGACTGTTGACCAAGAACCTTTAACAGAAATGGTGGATGAGTCAGTTGGTGGATTGTTCAAACGTGGAAAACCTGGAGAACTTGCAAATTGTGTAAATAAGATGTTGGCAGATGACAAAACACCAGCCAAAGCACTTCTTGGTCGTGAGCGAGTTTTATCAAAATTTACCTACGAGCATAATGCGATAGATTATGAGCGAATATTCAACAGGGCAATAGAGAAATCACATTCAAAGCGCTAGAAATATCAAGTTTGCTCAGACTATTACCGGCGCTGTCTTGAAAACTAACTCCCTGCATGCATGCACATGCGAGGGGGGAAGTGGCTAACGTGTTTTCTCGCAATCACTCTGTTAACCTTCTTACCAACAGTGGAATCGGATAATGACACCTCAACTGCAAATGTTCTTACAAATGGAGTATCTTCTAGTGATTACGTTTGCTATGATGATGGTTGCTCACCCACCGACCAGACCGATTGGTGGAAGCTTTATGCCTACAAGGGAGATATTGTGGAAATCAGTTTTTCTGGCACGATGGTCAACCCATCTCTAGTGTGCATCTGGGGCGATGGATGGGAAGGTGATTTCTCGATTCATGATTCAAACGGAGCCGAGATCGCATCACTTGCTCTAACAGATGACAATCCTACTGGAACTCTGAGTAAAACTATGCCAACAGGTGAATGGGTATATGCGAAGGTCAAAGGAAAGGACAGTTGGTGCAATGATGGATTCGATTACACCCTAACCCCTTCAATAAATCAAGACGATAGGGATACAGATGAAGACGGTTTCAAAGATACTGAGGATGATTGTGACTTTACTGCTGGAACATCAACAAATGACCGCCAGGGGTGTGTGGATACTGATTCAGATGGCTGGTCAGATCCTGATGACACCTGGGGTCCTAATAATGGAGCAGATGCTTTTCAAAACGAACCGACACAATGGTTAGATTCAGATAATGATGGGTTTGGTGATAACATCGATGGATTTGAGCCAGATCACTGCCCCTACAGGAGAGGCTATTCAACCTCAGACAGGTTTGGCTGTTTGGATTCAGACGGAGATTCATGGTCAGATGCAGATCCTGGGGGTCTTGACGGGATTGAACCTTGGTTTGCTCACCCAACCGGAACGGCAGATGCTTTCCCGTTTGTAGAAAGTCAGTGGAATGATACTGATGAAGACGGATTTGGCGATAATTGGGCAGATGGAAGTTGGAATGATACCAGAATGAATTGGTCGATAGGTATGTGGTACTCAAATGCAAGTTACCCCGATGCTTGTCCTTTCATCACGGGGAATTCAGTTGAAGACCGATATGGTTGTCCTGATACGGATAATGATGGTTGGTCTAATCCAGATTTAAATTGGTCTGCAAATGATGGTGCAGATGCTTTCCCTGAAAACCCAACACAGTGGTCAGACAGAGATAGAGACGGTTGGGGTGATAATCAGTCTGAGGGAGCTCTTCAGATAGATGATTTCCCAGATAATCCAACACAATGGCTGGATACAGACGGGGATGGATGGGGTGATAACCAATCATATGGTGCTTCGCAAGTAGACGATTTCCCACTTATTCCTAGCCAGTATAGAGACACAGATGGCGATGGGTATGGCGATAATTTACTAGGATTCGAAGGAGATGTTTGTCCTTTGAGCACCATTGAAGAAGTTGAAAGCGGCTGGATTAGTTGGGCAGATAGATTCGGGTGTCTTGACTCCGACCAAGATGGGTACTCGAATTCAGATGATTGGTGGATTTCTCATCCGGACGGATTTGCTGATGCATTCCCTGATGATGAAACTCAGTGGCATGACACTGATGATGATGGTTACGGGGACAATCTCGAATATTTCGATGGTGAAACTTGGCGTGAAGCTTGGAGAGGCGATGGCTGCGTAGCGACTGAAGGAAATTCAGCGATGGACCGGTGGGGCTGTCCAGATACAGATGGCGATGGGTGGTCAAATCCTACAACTCACTGGTTAGCAAGTCCCGGAGGAACTGCGGACGCTTGGCCAGAGGATGAGACTCAATGGCATGATATTGATGGCGACGGCAGGGGAGATAATCCTAGAGGAACCACCGCAGATGTTTGTCCTAATACACCGGGAACATCCGTAGGTCCCACATTAGGTGGAGATCGTTGGGGGTGCCATGATACAGACGGAGATGGCTGGTCCGATCAAGGTGATAAATTCCCTCACGAGCCAACTCAGTGGAAGGACCTAGATGGCGATGGATTCGGAGATAATCCTGATGGTCACGAAGGAGATGCCTGTCCAAATGAACGTGGTCAATCGTTTTTCGATAGACTGGGATGTAGAGATTCCGACGGCGATGGGTGGTCCGATCCCAGCCAAAGTTGGTTAGCATCTCCTTGGGGTCAGGCTGATGCATTCCCTACTGACAAATTACAATGGCAAGATACTGATGAGGATGGTTTTGGTGATGTTTCAATGGGCGCTCGCAGAGACGATTGTCCAGATATTTTCGGGACCTCCACGAAAGACATTCAGGGTTGTGTTGATTCGGATGGCGATGGTTGGTCAGACGAATATGGGGAGTGGAACGCAGCAGTATCAATGATGGGTGAGAGCCCTGCGTCAAGCTGGCTATCATACCTCACAGTTGGGTT
Organism: Euryarchaeota archaeon UBA53; assembly: GCA_002507425.1. Lineage (GTDB taxonomy): Archaea > Thermoplasmatota > Poseidoniia > Poseidoniales > Poseidoniaceae > MGIIa-K1. The sequence goes on along the minus strand of DAZU01000052.1, from coordinate 10,589 downwards.
AGTAATGTTGCTATCATCTGGTTTGGCCTTAATAGTCCGTTCACGCAAATCCGTGGCTTCTTTGGAGAAAGACCTCATACCAATAAAGGAGGGAGATATGGATGCGTGAATGGTTTGTTTTAGGTTTACTATTGTGCATACCATTAACCACCTGCGTTGTGGCAGAAGAAGAATCTGATGGCTTTACAGAGGCGGGTCTCAACATTGTTGCCATACGCGATGACAGTTTAGATAAAAATCAAGATGGAGTTACTGATTCAATCAGAGTAGTCATTGTTCTAAATTCAACAAATGGGCAGACTGATTTGCGGCTAAACTTAATTGGCGAACATTCTGGTTTTACGGTATATGAAGAGATGTTGATTTCTTTTGAAGATCAGGCAAATGCATCATTAACATACGATTCATGGTCAACGGGAGAACATGAATTAACGCTTGAAATAAGTGATGTAGAGGGTAGACTACTAAGATCTATTGACATAGGTATCTTTGATTTGAGCCCTGCATTAGCAATTCCTAACGTTGAGCTTACATTGGCAGGTTCCCAAACAATGCAAACTGGAGATTTTTGTGAGATTCGACGCGACTTTGTTGATGAGACAGGTCCTAGATGGGGATATTCAGGAACTAGGTCTGTAACGGGTACTCCGTTCATAGTTTTGGACACAGAGGATGTCCTAGACTGCAGCAACTGGCCGGCTGGAGAATATAATGTGGTAGAGACTTATCAGAATGGGTTGGGACAAATTACTTCCGATTCTCTACAATTTACAATAGTCAACAAGCCACCACCATCTTTCACGATATCGATTACTGGCAGTAACCAAGAAGTTGGAAGTCCTTGCACTATTGAACACCAAGCAGTGGGTTCAGAAAACCATCAAAATTATTTGAAAAATTGGGAAATTACCCCTGCGGTTGGGTTAGTAGGAAATACAAGCATTATCGATTGTTCAATGTGGAACTCAGGAGTTTACAAGATTCTTCTGACTGTGACAAACGATGAGGAGATAAGAACGACGGATGGTGAAATGTTAATTAGAACACCGTCCCAAAATCCCAGTGTTTCAGACGAGCAGCCCCCAGTCTTATCTAGAGGTGAAGAAACAGAAACGTCTAACTCTGGTATCTGGGGGATTCTGGTGTTATCCTTTGTTCTTGGTTTAGCGGTTTTCTTATTGATGGTTCGCAGCCCAATTGATGATGAAGTTGGATTTGGAACTCTAGCCATAGATAGCGAGCCGGATTCTGAGGGGCTGCCTACTCATTTGGATGAGTCGGGAATACTTTGGAGAAAGCACGAGGACGGAAACCTAGACTGGTGGGATACCTCTAGTATGACTTGGAAGAGGTGGTAGATTGCTACGCGATCTAGCATTTTGGACTATGGTTTTGAGTGGTATCTCACTTTTCTTTGTTCTATTATCCCTCCTATGGCAACGATATGTTTGGATAATTTCTCAGAAGCCTGCATTGGATAAGGAGTGGGTTGCAGATTGTGCAAAACATGGAAAAGCGTCTTTCAAAGGGAGTAAGGTTACAGTTGAAAATGTCAGGGACTTTACATGGAAGGGTAAGAGAGATCATAATTCTAAATGGAAAAAAGTCAAAGTAGACATCGATGAAATAAGGGACATATGGTATGTAGTTGACCATTTTCACAAGATAAAAGGTCTCGCTCACACGATGATAACATTTGAATTTGCAGACGGACAATTCATCACCTTCTCGTTTGAAACAAGAAGAGAAGTTGGTGAAAGATACCACCCATGGCATGGCCTTTGGAGGGCATATGAATTGTATCTCCTTGTAGCGACAGAAAGTGATGCCCTTCACCTGAGAACAAATATCAGAAATCACAAAGTCCATCTGTTTAGGGTTCAAACACCACCCGGGAAAGACAAGGCGTTGTTCCATGCTCTTTGTGATAGATTGAACGAGTTAGGAGAAAAACCGGAGTGGTATCATACTATCGGCAAGGCATGCACAACCTCTATTGTAGATCAGGTTAATTTGATCACCCCTGGAAGGATACCAAAGATGTGGAGAACGCTTTTACCGGGATATTCAGCTAAGGCTGCTTGGAAACTAAAGCTGATTGAAGATTGGGGAGGATATGACTCTACTATTGCAGCATCAAGAGTCGACGAGAGAGCTAGGACTTGGGATGAAAAAGAGGACTATTCGATGTTTATTAGAGCCCATCTGCCTCCCAAATAAATAACAAATCTCCGCCATTATGAGAGATTGAAATTTTTGATTCTATTGAGAGGTTGCCCAATCCTCTGCTACCAGTGTGGATATCCTCTCCCGATAGTTCATATTTTGTCCCACTCAATGTTACCTTTGCGACTTTTCCAAATGCAAATATTGCGCATCTTGTATTCTTTTCAAGCTCTATCTCTAACCCTTCAATACCAACTCTACACGCTCTCCATTTTTCAAAATATAAAATGGCGTCAGTTTTGGTCTCAAAGAGGGTTGTAAAGGCTGCTAAACGGTGATCTAGGCGCCCGCCTTCTACACCAACAACAGCATCAACATCGTATTTATTCAGCGCCTTTGCCAAATCGGAATTATCGTAATTTTTGTCGCTATCGTATAATTCAGGATTTTTTACAGAGTCCATATCGCCGACAACAATATCCCATTGTGTAAATCTATCCGCCGCTCCATCGAGGGCAATTATGAAATTAGATTTTTCAATGAGGGTTTCAATCAACTTTTCACTTGGCCAGTCCCCATTGCCAACAACAAGTGTAAACCCGCTCATGTATTGGCGAATTCAAACAACACTTCAAGTCAATTGTAACTTATCATCTTCTCCGGCCCCCTATGGGGGCCGTTTACCCATTCTTTGGGAATAGTAATGTAGGGCGGGTTGTGTGATGGTCATCATGTCGGGCAAAAGCAAGGTAATCCCTGTTGCAATTTTTGCTCTTTTTTTGATACAAATTTTTTCTCCTGCAGTTGTATTTCCAGCAGACGAATTACCAGAAATAACAACAAAAAAGTCTTCATCTGTTGGATTTTCAACGGGTTCAGGTCATGACTTAGCAGGCGACACAATCACAGTTGACGGGAAAAACTGGACAGTTCGTGGAGATTCAATACTTGATTTTTGGGAGTCCTTCCACGTAAACCATTCTACCACTGGTATGATTGATGTTGTAGTGGCGGATTCAGGCATTTTATATGCATGCACAACAAACTCTACTGAAATTAATTTTCATACACTTCACCTAAATGGAACCTTTGAAACTTTGATTGTAGAAGATTTGGGCAATCAATTAGTAAATGACTGCTCCATTGGTCTGTCAGAGGAAAACAGAATCCAAATTGCATATGATGTTTCCAACCCTCAGGATGAGAGTAGTGGTGCAGACATTAGATTAGCCAGATTGGCTGAGATTAATGCTGTTTACCTTGAAAGAACATGGCACATAAGAACAATAGCAGAAAATATCTATTCACAGGCTATGACACTAAGATTTGACTCGGATTCTGAAACTCATATATTCTTCAAGGACAGTTTATCTGATTCCCTGCGTCATTTATCATTCAATAAAGCATACTGGAATCAGACCGTCCTAGACGCAGGGCCAATAGGATCCGAAATTGAAGTTGAGATAGACGCAGACGATGTAGTTCACATAGTCTACACAAAACTTCCCGATTCAAATGCAACCACTTCAGACATAGAACTTAGTCTGCTTCGATTTAGTTCAGATATGGAAATGCGACAAACTCTTGCCAGAGGACCGACCATCTCTCAAACAATAGGCATGGACCTAGATTCAAACAACATTGAGCAGATAGCATATTATCGTATGGATGGGCAATCGAACAAAATTTCCCTTCTAAGAAGTCTTGCCGGTAAGGATGTGGGAAGAATAGATCCAACTCCAAAATACATCATTGATTATGATGAGGATTCTCAGGAAGGCGATGTCTTGAGCGCCGACATAAACGGTGACAGCATAGACGACTTGATCTACACAGACCCTGAAGGAAACGGGACAATATCCATTCACTATGGGACTTCATCCGGACCACCTATTCTAGCAGACCGAATGCTTGTTGGGATTTCAAGTGAGTCTAACCTTGGAGCGTCGATAGCATTGGGTGATTTCAACTGTGATGGTTTTGACGACCTAGCATCTAGCGAGCCAGGTAAAGGACACAATGGATCGGGATACATATCGGTAAGACTTGGAAGTTCATCAGGAATAAACGATGCTGCATGGTGGGAGATGACTGGACAGGCAAACGACAGCCTTGGCTGGTCATTGACTTCTATGGGAGATGTAGAGTCTGACGGGTGCGATGACTTAGCGGTAGCTGCTGACAAACTTGTCGAGGATAATATTACTGCTTCTCTTGTAAAAAACGGGCTGGTTGCAGTCTTCAAAGGTAATGCAACAGAAATGGTTCACCATACAAACATAACTCAATCTGAGTGGGGGACAATGTTTGGAAGACAGATTATCGGTGGAGGAGACATAAACGGAGATGGATTCCTTGACTTGGTTATTTCCAATACAGGAGACGTAACTAGTCCAACAGGTTATTCATCTGTTGAGTTTTTCCTCGGAAATGAAAGCGGTATAATCTCCACTCCAGTAAAGACCCACGTTGTCTCTCAGCAAGGTAAGTTGTATGGCTATGAAATGGCTTTCGTGGGAGACGTTCATGGAGATGGATTTGATGATATCCTAATCACTGAGCTTTACGCATCGACTCCTCAACTTAACATGGGCAAAGTTCACATGTGGGCAGGATCAGTAACTGGTCCAGTCAACAACTGGACAGTGACTGGTTCAAGTGCGAACGATTTACTAGGCTATACTATATCTCCAGCTGGCGATATTAATGAAGATGGTTTTGATGACTTTTTGATGATGAATCCATCTGCTTCGAAATCAGGTACTATTACACTTTACCTTGGAGCCCAAAATGGACCTAGAATGGATACTCAAATACTTGCACAAGGAGCAATCGGAGAAAATGTTGGATTGAATATACTGTCTGGAATGGATATTGATGGAGACGGGATGGGAGAAATTTTGTACTCATCTCGTGACTTGACTCAAGGTGATGACTTTGCTCCAGTTTTGACCATGCTAACTGAAAGAGATTGGGAGTTCATTGATTTCGATTTCTCTAGCCAAATTACAGACATTGACCTCAAGACCCCTCTTCGAGGTAGCCCATCACTGATGGTTCTCTCATCATCAGATTCCAATGAAAATCAACTGTATCTGCTGGAAAATACTCAAGATGGAACATCTGCTGCTGGGCGCTGGGACAACCGTTTAATCAGCCATAATATACAGACAGCCGAGCTGGGGCTGTCGAATTCCGGAAAGCCAACAATCCTGGCAATTGAAGGGTCCTCGAATGATAGTATATTCTGTTTAACAGTCGATGGAAATACGGGATTAGATTTGGTATTAGACTCTGGGACAGGACTTGGGAAACAAATGGGCTCAATGGTTGACTCGGAAGGCAATCATCGCATAGGTCACTCATCTCCTTCATACTCAACCATATTCTACACAGAGGAGGGAGAATATGGATACTCTACTTCATTGGTTCGCTCGTCAATCGACCTCGCATATTCTATTGATGTTCACGTAGACTCTAACCAAAACACGAGAATGGTTTATGTTGACGATGATGATTACATGGTCCGCTTAGCCACTCTTAATGGCTCGTGGAATGAAACATCTATTCTGAATACCACAATTGGCGACGATTTTGATTCTTTATGGACAACCGACGACAGACTGATATTCGCTCAAATTGCAATATCAAATAATTCCACATACTTGCAGGTTAACGAATATCATAACTCATCTGTTACGGTCAACGATGTAGTATTAGCAAACCACACCTCCTTGATTGAAATAGAACAACATGGTAACTCATTACTTCTTTCGCTCCTTGATGGAGAATACCTCAGAATCTTTGAAAGAAATCTTTCCGCTGATAATTGGACAAAAACTCATGAAAGGTGGATGTATACCAACAGTTTCAATCAAAATTCTAACCTAATCATGAAACAAAATAAATTGATTTTTGATTCTAATAACTCCGATCAAGGAATTATTTTGCAAGATTCACAAGGCCAGTGGGTCGCTCATCAACTAGACATTCCAGATTCAAATTCACCAATAGATATGGTGGTGACTGGAGATAGGTGGCATATCTCATCAACCTCTGGGGATGTTAGTAACAATCACTTGGTATGGACTACAGGTTCTTTTACACAGACTAATTCTGCGATTTCTACTTCAATGCCCGCAATTGAAACCAACGAAATGGTTGCTCTAGATTCAAAAGGCGATAGTCTACTGATGACTTATTCACTATCATCGAACAATAATTTCCACACAATGCGTCTAGTAAGTGATATGGATAGAGATTTGATTCCAGACACACATGACGATTTACCATTGATAGGCAATCAGTGGGAAGATCAAGATTCAGACGGTTTCGGAGATAACCAAGAAGGCCCAATGCCTGATATTTGCCCGACAGAATTTGGTGGTTCTCTATTCGACGTGACCGGTTGTGCCGATTATGACGGTGATGGTTGGTCCGATTCTGGAGATGATTGCGTGAACGATGATGGAACATCATGGTGGGGCGAACAAGGCTGTGATGACTACGATCAGGATGGTTGGACAGACGATGGCATTCTTGGAGACAGATATCCAACAAACTGGAAACAAGCCTTGGATACAGATCGAGATTCGTATGGTGATAATCATGGCCCTGATTGTTGTAATGTTACGGTTTTAGGAGTAACAGAAGTTAGTGTTCCTGACCTATTCCCGTATAATAGAATGCAATGGGAAGATAATGACAATGATGGCTATGGTGACAATGAATCCGATACTGAATCGGGAGACAAGTGTTGGTGGATTCAAGGATTCTCTTGGAGAGACAGACTTGGATGCGTTGATTCAGATGGCGATGGGGCATCTGATCCATCAGACTTTGGAACATTTAGGGAATGGAATGTTGGGGATGGAGCGGATAAGTGGCCCGATGATGGAACGCAGTGGGCGGATTCGGACGGAGATGGTTATGGAGATAACTCATCAGATCTCGCAACCCTTCCCGACAAATTCCCATCAAATCCATCAGCAGCTAATGACACCGATGGTGACGGTTATCCCAATAATTGGACATCACTGGATAACGAAACCAATAGGGGTGGATTGGTGCTTGACAATTGTCCAAATGTTGCTGGAAATTCAACCTCATCCATGAACCTAAATGGTTCGATAGTCCCTTACTATGGTTGCATAGACACAGATGGTGATGGTAGAGAAGACACAGCTGATGCATTCCCTGATGACAGTTCGCAGACTGCAGATAGCGATGGTGATGGATGGGGCGATAACCAAAATGGACAGAATCCAGACGCTTGCCCATATGACTTTGGAGTTATCAACGGTACAAAACCAGATGGAACAACAGGTGTTGGATGTCCAATAGAGTCTGATATTTTAGACTCTGATAATGATGGTATAGCAGATGATGTAGATACTTGCCCCTTCACTCAACAGGGGCAGGAAGTCGACAGTAACGGATGCTCCCAATATCAAAAAGATGATGATCAAGATGGAGTATCTAACGCAGAGGATTTGTGCGCTGCAACCCCATACCAAGAAACGGTGGACGCTAACGGATGTTCAGATAGCCAAAAAGAGACAGATACCGATGGCGATGGTTTGAGAGACCCATACGATTTGTGTCCTGGATCGGATAATGAGCAACCTGTAGATGAGAATGGTTGTAACCTCTCTCAAAAAGATACAGATGGAGATGGTGTGAACGATTTAGTCGATGAATGTCCAGATACTGGTCCAAGCATACCAGTCCTTGCCGATGGTTGTGTAGACGAGAGCGCACTGGACGAGGATATTGATGGTGATGGATACAAAGGGCTCTACTCGTATGATTCTGAAACAGAAACTCACACGGGAGATGCATTCCCAACCGATTCAACTCAGTGGCATGATCTAGATGGAGATGGCTATGGAGACAACCCTGATGGCACACAACCTGATAGCTGTCCGACGGAATTTGGAAATTCAACTGAAAAGTCAAGATATGGGTGCTTGGATACAGATGGTGATGGTTATCACGACGGACTGGGCGATGATAAATTCCCAACAGATCCAAGTCAGTGGGAAGACAGAGATCTAGATACTTGGGGAGATAATCCCGAAGGTAGCAATCCAGACGAGTGTCCCGATACTGATACCTCTCCAAGGTATATAGAGGAAGCTAGGTTGAGTAATGGATGCGCAGATTATCAAAAGGATGATGACGGAGATGGGAAAAATAACGAGATTGATTTTTGCCCAAATACGCCACCAAACACCGATGTCGATGATAATGGTTGTGAGTTTGTAACACAAGTAATAACCGATGCAGGCGATGAAGACATATTTGGCATGGATCCACTCATTTTTGTTGCAATAGCAGGTGGAGGTGGATTAGTATTTGTCTTACTAATTGTTTTCATAATCGTCAGAATACGAAATAGAGACGATTTCGATTTTGATGACGATGATGATTATTTTGATGATGAAGACGACGAAGACGACTTCATGTCAAAGATTCTAGGAAACAAGCCATCTGCTACCAGAGGGCCAAGACAGACTGGTCCCGTATCTTCGCAACCAGCTAGGTCAACTTCGCCTAGCTCTTCATCTGGACGACCTACAAGAGG
>DAZU01000052.1:0-1521 GCA_002507425.1 Euryarchaeota archaeon UBA53 | reverse complement strand
GACGACCTACAAGAGGCCCACAAAGTGGCCCACAAAGAGGTCCTCCTTCTGGCCAAACAGGCCCAACAAGGCCGCCTGTTGACAGATTCAAAGGACCAGATTCCCGAGGCCCTCCAAGAGGCCAACCCAGGGGGCAGTCTCAAGGCAGAACAGTTGCAAAGAAGAGAATAGTTAGTAAATCTACGCCTGTGATTGATCCAGACTTGTTTACAAATGAAGAATTGGATGACAGAAGAGCGGCGGTTGACTGGACTAAAGGAGCCCTAACCGAGGGAGAAAGTGAGAGAACGATACTCATGCAGTTGCAAACAACAGGTTGGTCTGCTCCACAATCCAGAGCGATTATCGATTTATCAAAGAATTAAACTAGGAAATTACAATAGGAATTGGAGGTTAAAAAATGGTCGAGGATACAGCAGATATTTCCATGCCCGAAGGCATAGAAGTGGACGAAGCTGCTGCATATTTTGGGGTTTTTGAATCCTCGGACGCACTACATCAAATGATGCAGATGCCAAGAGATGAGGCGATGGAGAAATTTTTCTCTTTGTTATCTGATTTGGTTCTAAAACCTGGAGAGTTTGACTTTGAGTTAGCCAGTCAGAGATTAAATTGTGAGGGCGGTGAGATTTACTTTTTAGTTGCAGGTCACCTAGGTATAATGTCCTTACCAGAGCAATTATCACTCGGCTTAAGCGAAGGACAATTCACAGATTCAGATTCCGAACTATTGAGTGAAATTGCAGATCCAATGAAACTATTGAAATTATTCGCAATTGCCTACATGACAGGTGGAGAGGGAGAGGCCACCAACTATCTCAAGGGTGTTGAATCCCTTATGGCTAATCCAGCGGCAAATAAAGACGGTTTGGTATCTCTTGCTTCAGAATTGAGAGCGGCATTTGATGTTGCTGGACACGTTACACCAATTTCTAGTCTAGCCAGTAGTAGCGCATCTGCTGCTGAGGTTGAAGCTTCATATTCCACACCGGAAGTAGCACAAGAACCAATAGGAGCTAGGTCCGAGCCAACTGTTGGCTTGGAAGAATTGGAAACTACATACGAATCGATTGAAAGCGTAGTTATCGAAACTAGTCCCGCAGAGGTAGCGCCCTTACCGATAGTCGAGCAAGAATCAAACGTTCCAGTTCCTCTTCCTGAGGTTAAAGAACCAGTAGTGCAAGTCGATGAAAGAAAAGAGTCAGAAAAGACTGAAGATGCATTTTCAGGAGCATTTGCTGCAATGGTTCCAGAATTGGAAGAAACCACTTCTGATGAGGTAGATACAACTCAGAATAGAGATGAAGGGCCATCTGATGAAACTACTACCTCGATAGTTGAAGGTATTGAGCAAATGGAACTGGAAGAATCCTTTGCAGCAGCAGATACCAATCAAAGTGGTGGTCTATCGGTTGAGGAAATAGTCGAAGCCACAGGGATGGATGAGAGTGAAGCCGCACAACTGCATGCGGAAGCAGACTTGGATGGAGACGGAGAGGTAACTTTGGATGAGTTAAAATC
>DAZU01000098.1:22450-27790 GCA_002507425.1 Euryarchaeota archaeon UBA53 | reverse complement strand
TCGGCAGCTTTCAACACATCACTAGAAACTCCTGCATTTTCGGCTCCTACAACAAGAAGGACATTACCGGTGAGGTTCGTCTCCCATGGTGTTTTTTTACCGATATCTTCAGCAACGACAATTCTTCTGTTACATTTAGAGATTATTTCTTCCGTGCTTGCATAGACAACGGGAATAAATCTCGTTGCTCTCATACTTGCCCTTCTAATTGTTCTTCTCTCTTCATGTGTTTTTTTGACATTAATGATTACTGCGGTGGCTCCGCTTACCTCGGCAGTCCTTATTCCAAACCCAAGGTTAGGAGCATATTCAACTCCATCAAAAAGCCAAATCGCCCCATCCCTATCGAACACTTCATCCAATGTTCCCTCAGGTTCCCTACCTATCAGCGCAAGAGCCTTTTGCTGCCCATTTGCACTCATTCTCCATAGATCATTTGATGATCCTTCGACAACCTTGATTTTCTCCGTCCTACATCTTTCTAGAAGGTGCTCACAATCCTCATCTCTGTCTACTAATATCATCTTGATATTTTGACCAGAATCTATTGCAGAAAGTATATTTTCTACTCCACTAATTTGAAGCGACACATACATGCGAAGTTGCCCTCCCTCATCAGTGAATCGCCATTTTAAATGAAACTAGCCGCGTCGCGGTATTCAAATAGGGGAGGCAAGTCGGCAAACTGCTCTAATGAGTAGGTGATGTAGTATGGCCAAAGGACTTTACCAGCATGTTCGCCAAACATGGAACAACCCGAAATCAACTCAATCTCATCAGCAACGTCAGGATAGAATGGTCCAATGGCGTCGTGAACCGGTCAATTGTAGAATCGAAAAGCCAACAAGGATAGATGCCGCACGTCGTCTAGGTTACAAGGCTAAGCAAGGTGTCATAATGGTTAGGACAAGAGTTCGTCGAGGTGGGTTAAGAAAAGGCAAAATTCACATGAAGCGAAAGCCATCAAAAGCTGGTATCAGCAAAATAACAATGGCCAAGAACACTCAAAGAATCGCCGAAGAACGTGTTAACCGCCACTTCCCTAACCTTGAGGTCCTAAACTCGTATTGGGTCGGTCAAGATGGCAAACACAAGTATTACGAGATCATAATGTTAGATCCATCTCATCCAGCAATTAAATCTGATAAGGACCTAGGGTGGATATCTGATTCACATCACAAGGGTCGTGCCTACAGAGGAAAAACTAGTGCAGGTAAACGTGGCCGTGGTCTTTACAAGAAAGGGAAAGGCGCAGAGAAGCTGCGCCCCTCACTAAAGGCTCGAGGGAACATTGGTAAGTGATAAACAAACCAATAGGTTAACTCACCTGAAACATAATATTTCCGTCACTTTAACCCATATTCATCCGCTGGGTTCATTGAGGAGCGTATTCCACCCATGTTTGGGGAGGACTGCTTTTGACTGCTGATATGAGTATTTCAAAACTCAATGGCAAGGAGATTTACACTCCTGATGGATATCATTTGGGCATAGTAGGTGAAACAGTTATTGATGGTTCAACTCTGAAAGCAACTCACTTGTTTGTTGCCGGATGTCCAGAAGAATTAGTGGAGAAAGGCGTACATCTCACCATACCATGGCGCTGGGTGAAATCGATTGGAGATGTAGTAATCTTGCGTTGGTTCCCTGAAACTCCAATACCATACGAGCAATAAGGTGATAATTTGAGCATCGAAGTGCATGTATTGGGAACATCTTCTGCCCGTCCAGCTCAAGGCAGATCAGTTTCAGGGTCGATTGTAGAAACACAAGATGGGATGATTGTTATTGACTGTGGTGAGGGATTTCAAAACCGACTGATTTTGTATCGCTCACAGATGAAACAACATGCGGGTAGAAGATTGAAGATATCGAGAATTTCTGCTGTTTTACTCACTCATGGCCATCTAGACCATACATGGGGATTATTACCATGGTTACAGACTATGTCTTTAGATGGTCGTCGTGAAAAAATGGTCATTATCGGGCCTACCTCAAAAGTCGTAATTGATTCACTAATTTCTTCTGGTGATTTGACTGAACTTAAATCCATTCAACCTTCAGATTTAGCGATTCAATACCGCATGTGGATGGATCTAGGGGCAAATAGCGAGAGCTTGGGATTTGATGTAGAGTGGATACTTGGTGACGGTGAGCGATGGCTAGATGTATCAACCTCGAGGTTGATTTCTTTACCTCAGCCCATTTCAAACGTTGAGATATCCTCTTATGTTACAAAGCACAAAGTCCCTTCATGTGCATGGAAAATAAGGACTAAGAGCAGGGAAGGTAAGTTCAAAAGGGACAAGGCAAAAGGCCTGCCAGATAAAATAAGAGCATCGCTTGCTTCGGGTCAAGATACTGAATTTGAAGGGGAGTTATTGATTGCTTCAGAATTTAGAGGAAATGATAGACCTGGGATTTCATTAGTTGTTTCGGGAGATACTGCTGAACAGTCAATAAACACAGAATGTGACCTAATAATCCATGAGGCAACATTTTTGGATTCGCACTCAAAAATTGCTGAGGAGCATCAGCATTCTACCTCATCCGGCGCTGCGAGAACTGCTATCGCCTGTAATTCTAAACATTTGGCTTTAACACACTACTCTGGAAGATTAGACTCTCATGAACTTTCTCTTGCTGAGGCCAGAGAAATACATCCTTCAGTCATCGCTTTATCTGACTTTGATAGACTAATACTAAATGAGGATTATACCCTTGAGCATCTCATAAAATTGGAAGAGGGTTGGATACATCACACCTGAGGCAATTTCAAATCCGAAAAGCCATCTTGCAGTATATGGCCAGTCCGCGTTTGGTAGTTTTCTTGTTGGTCGCTGTGACCCTAAGCCCTTGTGTTTCGGCCACAGAGGGTAGAGCGGCGCCTCAATGTGCAGAATTTGATTTATCCGATGTAATATCATCTGGACAGGGTATTGCGGTTGACCCGGGAGCGTGCTTAATCGTTGATATTGGTATAAGAAGCCATGAGGTAACCTTAGCGATTGATTATGAGGTCATGGATGATGCAATGGACGTGTTAATGTTCGATCAAAACGGGATTCAAACTTACATGAATGGTCAAAATTATCGTAACTCGATAAATGCTGAAGCATCCTTTGAATCAATGGTTGGTAGTAGGTGGTTAGACTGGGCACCACCAGTTTCGATTAATCCGAAAAATTGGTTTGTAGTTTTTGATAATTCAGCACACGATGGTGATGGAGGACTGGGCGATCAAGGAGGCATGGTGGCTAGATTCAAGATACAATTAGCTCCTGCATCCTCTGAGGAGTATACACTAGTCCATGATACAATTATTGTACAACCAAATCAGGTCTTAAATTTGGGTAGTTTCGCAGTCGATGCTGGAACAGAAATCTCATATTGGGTTCATCCGATTTCGGGAAATGGAGATTTGTTTATCCAATCAGATAATCAATTAGGAGGTGATCTTATCATAGCAGATACGAACATTGACGGATTTGGTTTAATGGATACGACGCAAATAAACTACACTATCCCCAGTTATCTAGACCTAAAAAATCTGAATCTCATGATAAGAACTGGTTTTACTCCTGCTCATTTCTCAATAAAAAGTTGGTTCAATCCAATTTTATCACCTATTATTTCCGACTATGTAAACGGAACCACGACTGTCGGAGAGAGAATAATGCTCGATGCCAGAAATACACCAAACAGTCTTCAGCAACTAAAATCTCTTTCGTGGGATTATGACTCGGATATGGTAGTAGATGCAACAGGCGATTTTGTGGAAGCTTTTTGGGTCACTCCAGGAATAAAAAACGTTAGCCTAACTGTTGAATCTCACACTGGAGCTACGATTCAAAAAATTCACCAAATAACCGTCGAAGATATTACTAATCCAAATGCTGTGATTTCTGCGACAGGTGGCATACTTGTTGACAACTACAGGATATTAATGTTGGAAACAGAAATGATTCTTAGCTCTGATACTTCAAATGATGATCATATGGTTGAATCTGTTTCTTGGAAAATAAATGGAACAGTAGTTTCGACAAACTCAGATTACAAATTTAACAGGTCGGAAATTGGTTACTATAATGTTGTCTTGGAAGTCACTGACCCAACAGGAAATGTTGGGCTAGACAATTTAATTATCAAGGTTAATGATGATTCAGTTCCTGTGCTTTTAGTTGGTGATATTCAGGATGTAAGAAGTGTTGAACAAGGAGAAGACATAACACTTACAGTTGGCGCAATAGATACAGTGTCTTCGATGGACTCACTGACAATCACGTGGGATTTCGATCTGAATGATGATTCAGACGGCGACGGAGATCCCTCTAACGATATTGATTTTACAGGCTCAAATCTAACAACGTCTTTCTCAAGATTGGGTGAAAACAAATTCGCTGTTACAGTAACTGATCCGTCAGGCAATTCAGAAAAAGAAATCCTTTCGATAGAAGTGGTAGAAAAGCCCACAGACAACGGAGTTTTCTCAATCGTAGCAGTAGTGTTTGCTGTGTTTGTTTTAGCATCTGGAGTGGTTCTGTTTAGTTATAGAAATATCCACAGAAAACACGCAATAGAACTACTCGTCCAGAGTGGCTTAACCAGAGATGAAGCATCTGCAAGAATAGTAAGCATATCACAGACAAGAAAACTTCCAATGTTTGCAAAAGCCAAACAAATTGCGGGAATAGAAGATAATGCGAATACTAAAACCGAAGCAGAATTAGAAGATGAAGCAAGGAAAGCAGAATTTCAATCCATTTATGGGGACGATCAAAAATCAGTTGACCAATATGCTGGATTCCGCCCCCAAACACCTTACAGAGCAGTAGACTCAGCACTTGCTGAAGCAGCACTCGCTGCTTTTGCAGAGGAGCCTAAGGTACAACCTGTCGCAGCCTCTGCACCTGTGTCTGGTAAAGTGAGAAGCGGTGGAATCGTTCTACCCACCGCGACAACGGTTAAGACAATTAAATTAACAACAGATTGTAATTTGTGTGGTGATGTGTTCAGCGTTAGTCTAGAACCATCTCAGAAATCTGCTTTGGTATCCTGTCCAACTTGTGGGGCTGACCAATTATTTGAGCGCTAAAAATGAATATTTTTGCGCTCGCAGAAGGGATGGTTTCATTTGGGTTGAGATATCGAATAGTAACTAATGTCCGCTAATAGCGTGCGTATCCTTCATCGCGGGGTCCAGCAACCTGTGGGGGCAAGTAAGGTTGCAGTGATGCTAGTATTACTAATGCTGCTCCCCATAGTTAATCCTACAACAGCCGATGAATCCGGGGGAAAAGACGATTTCGGTGTCTTGGAAGCGATGTCAGATGCTTTATT
>DAZU01000098.1:6179-22044 GCA_002507425.1 Euryarchaeota archaeon UBA53 | reverse complement strand
GGTAGAGAAATTGGTGACGGAGATGCTATACTTGCCACAGATGGCGTTCTTGGTGATATCAACATGCGTCAAACAGACCCACTAGAACCCTCTCATCCACGCCCGTACGTGTATCTCACAGATCCAGATTCACACCCCGAAGGATGGCCAAATAATCTGCTTGATACATTGTTTGAGTTGCCTCCTACCATTACAGATCCATTAGCAATAGGTGCAAACACATACTCACTGTATGTTAACTACACTGCGAGGAACGATGGTCCTCAGTACGAAGCCTGGGATTATGGAACTTTTACAGGAGATATACTGAGTTTCGAGGGTGCTGGACTATTTGAGAATGCAGTTGACATCGATGGAGATGGGGGAAGTGATGTTGCCGTAGGCTTGTCAATCCTTGGTATAGGCACTCGGGGAGAAGGCTGGGATGTAGAATTTGGAGGGTTCCTAAATACTACAATCGAGTCTATTTGGTTTCAGCCTAATTTTCAGTGGAGAGTTCGTGTTTTAGACTACACAGATCCATTATGGGATGATATGGCAAATATGGAAGTAGCTATGATGAAGGGAGTTGCCTATGACCTGAGCCTATCAAATGGTGGAGAATCTTATGCATTAGTTATAGATTCAAGGTTTACTCAACCGCCCAGCGATTACCAAGTTAGAGTAGGGTTGGACAGACTAGTATTGAATGTAACAGATACCTTCACGAATGTTTTTGATGAACTAAATCCATTCAACAATGTAGACGAATCAGGGTTGGAGGTCACATCTGTAAGTGCTCCATACTCTATATCCATAACGAATCCAAACGAGAACTCTGCAAATGAACAGACGGACTGTGAGGATTCAAACTATTATGATCCATATTTAGACCATTATTCAGACAGTAGGAATCACAAGTGTGGGTATTCTGTTGGAATTGGTTTCGTACACTTCGATCCCCCTGATGAATCGGGCGAAAGGATGCTGGATGAGATAGGGTATATCGACGTCGGATTACATCCCATTTACGGTAACACATTGATTCCTCAAGAAGTAGATTTGGTAATTAGGAATGACAATGCAGGTGAAAATTCATTTGACAATATAGAAATTTTCAGTGACACAGACGCTGATTTATGGTTTCATTATTTTGAAGACAGATCAGCACACATTGAGGAAGGAGGGCAGTTTGGCAATGTAACGGATTCTAGGGGATGGGTAAGAGACCTACCAAAAGGAACCCTTCCTCAAGAAGAAATCGATGCGATTTTCACCCTAATAGGGGAAGCGCCGGGCTCTTCTAATTTCCCAGGGCAGATGCCAAATAGATTATCCTTAATTATTTCAATAAAGAATTACACCGCAGATACATCAACAAATGTGGCAGACCCAACACAAATATTCAATCCAAATGACGATAGGTGGAATAGCTTAATCCTAATTGCTGGAACGGAGAGAATTGCCTCGATTGAATATGTTTCGACATTTGCGAGGCATGGGTATGCAGCAGATTCGTCTTCAATGGAAGTAGAAATTGTCGACCTGCCAGAAGTAGTTGCAATCTTTGGCACTTTTGAGATTCCAGCATCAAATCGTGTAAGAGTAGAATTTGGAACAGCTCCTGACCTTCTTAGCGAAGTTCTTGACAATGTCATACTTAATTTAGTAGAGATTGTTCTAGACCTTGGGACAATTCTGAACGGTTTACCTGAAGCTATTGTCGGAACGGCTGGAGAATCTAGCGGAGAAATTATTGTCCAGTTTTACAATCAAGTCAGACAATCTTGGAGCGATTCTAGCGCCCGACAAGAAATGATGGCAGGTAGCCTGAAATTAGCAATTGGTAGTAGTCCTCATCCTGTTATGGATAGAAACCACATACTTCTTTCTGAGGATATTGACCAAACGGATTCAAATGGTAAGGTTGATGGAAAATATGGCCGAATAAATGACCCGCTTGTTCCTGTCGGTATGAGCTTAGCGATTACCAATCTTTCAGGTGTTTCATATTCCTACGATCAAATTACTGATTTGCGAGTAATATCGTTGTCTGGTTTGTATGGTGAGGAATTGATTATTGGACACATGATACACAATTCAAACACTACCGATGGGGAAGTTAGACAGTTTGCATCCATCTCAAATAGGCCGCAAGATTTGACAATATCACAACAAGGTGCAAACATAAACTACTCATCGACCGGAGAGATTGGAACCATAACTTACAGTGGTGAAGGAGATGGGCAATATAATGCACTAAGGCTCAATGATTTACCTTCAGAATTCCAGTTACAATTGGGGGATACGCTCGCATTTGTCGCACCAGATGGTGTTGGCTCGGTCGAAGTTCAGATTTCAAATGCAACAAATCCATTGACTATGAATGGAGATCATGCCCGATTCTGGACAAATCAAAATACAGGAGAAGCCAGTATGTCGATGAAATTATCGAATCTAACATCGGTTATACTTTATCCTCCTCAGGAAGAGGGAGCTACCGGGGAAGCAGGCAATAGTAAAATGGTAATGAATAGGACTGGGTCCTCTCCATTCAGTGTGTTGCTTGATGATGTCAGTGAAAGAGACGACGAATATCTTGGTTTGAATGGAAGAATATATCTTGACCCATTACCAGCAAATGTCACTTTTTCATTACCCTCTACAAATAACTCGCAATTAATATCCGTCCCTGAATTTAGCGAGGCAGATGGAGTCTTGTCTCTATCTTTCTTCCTGTCAGGAATGATAGACTTTGGTTCATCAGTCAATGATTTTGCAGTAGAAAGCATGGTAAACCTTGGTGACGCCTCAAATGTTCAAAGTGAAATGAACCTGGGACTTGAGCTATTAACTGGTGAAGAATTTGATTTAACTCTAGATGTTCAAAAAGGCCTCAAAGATATGAAACAACCTAGATGGGTTCACGGACTTACAGGAGAGATTTTAGAAGCTACTGAATTGAAATTTAACTATACAAAATTACAGAACTTCACGCAGTCTTCAAGAGAAAAAGTAGATAATTATCTAGAAGACTTACACCTCAATGATAGTGAAGCTGACGAATTGGTGTTCATTTTTGGAAGCCTACTCGGACTGGATAATCCTGAAATGCTGGTCGAAGTCCTTAGAGATGGTTACATCTCTCTTGGAGAAATGACGATTATCGATGCTGACACTTTGTCAGACGAAGGGTTAGAACTTGTGCAGAGGAGAGCGTGGCATACACGCATCTGGATGCCTCAGTTACCCTCCGGGGAAATCAAATTAAAATACAATGTTGAGTTGATAAACGACGTTCCAAGATTTAATGTGAATGTTTCTATGGATGGGTGGATACCTTTCAGAAATGTATTGACTTTAGAACTAAATGGGCTAGCGAGAGCAGACTCATTACTGGTATTAGATGGGTTTGATACTTCCAAAAGACGAGATATTGTAATTGATGTTTACACTCAAACAATTGCAGATCTGATTATTCCAAGGAACGAGATTGTTCTGGATTATTCATTGGGCGAAAGAATAGAAAATGCTAGGGTTTTACAAATCGATCATTTACGTGGAATTAGAACTGAGATGATGATGTTCAATGTTCCAGAAAGAGCATACTTATATTCGAAAATCGGAGATATTTTACGTGCCGACCTCGACGTCAAACCTGAATTCAGAGAAGATGGGATTTATGCAGCAGACTTCCTTATGTTACAACAACTGAGAAAAGTTGATGATTTGTGGTATCCATCAACTATGTTCATAAACGATGTTCCTGGATTTATGAACCTTGAAGCAGCACCTTCTGAAAGATTTGATATCCACGAAGAACATTCCTTCCAAGGCATGTTTGAAATGGATTATAAATCAAACAGTGATGACATGGATCTTTTCATAGAAACGAAAGGGAAAGCACAGAATGTGAGAGGTGACACTCTAATGCTAGCTGAAAATATGCCAAATATATTCAACCTAGCGGTGACAGATGATTTCGGTGCGAAAATCGTTGCTTCAGGCAATGGTGTCGAGAAATTGTACATCAAAAGAACTAATGTTCAATTCGAAGAAAATGTCAATGTATTGTCCTCTGAGTTAGTTGGAGAAGATCTTCAAGCAGCAGAAGTCCATATTTACAGACCACTAGAATATCCGGTGATTGTTGTTGATGGGATAACAGGGGGAAGAATCGTTGCAACCTCACACACAGAGGTAACAGTTCTAGGAATTGATATAGATGCTAGGGGTGCTCTACTAGACGCTCAATTCACCGGAATTATCCCAACAGCGTCCAGTATCGGAATTAATGGTGTGAATACAGATTTATCACTCATTAGTAGTTTTACTGGTGGCAAGATTGAGACAACACACATTATGATTGGGGACCCATTCTCCTCATTCTTAGCTACGGCGATTGCGGTGGTGACAGGATGAGTGATGAGGAAGATTACGATCAAGAGTTACACGATATCTCACAAGAAATTGGTGAAAAAATTGTTGAGATAGCGGAAAGAGTGCACCCACTTAGAGTAGCTCTTGCCGGAGTCATTATGCTGCTAATACTTGGGGCACTTGCATCGACTTGGTATTGGGTAATACCTAGAGATGATGTTGAAATCGATGTCGTATATCTTCAAAGGAATGGCCATATTGTCATGGCTGAATTGTTTAATGACGGTAGCAGAGATATCACTGACGTGACACTTAGCATTGATTTTGTCGATAGTGATAATGATGTAATCGACTCTATTGAATTGTATTTCGATAAAGTTTCTAGCCATACAAGTATTTCTGGCGATCAAATGGAAATAAATGTCCAAGGCTACACGGTTTGGTCTAAATATACGATAGTGATTGATATCAAGTGGACAAACTTTAGAGATGTCATAAATCAAGAGGTGAAGTCATTCCAAGTTTCTGAAACACAAACCGCCCAGTTTACACATGATTGTGAAGAAGTAACTTGGTTCCTCTGAGACTAATTACAATAAGTGCTAAAACAGACTTAGGTTGACATTTAAATGTGCGAAAAGTTATCTTAATGCTACTCATTCTCCTACTTGCAGGAGTCCCGGTTGCAAATGATGCGCCAATTTCCGAAAATAAGGAGAGCATAGAGTGGATAAAATTCGACTTGCCTAAAGATACAATAAGAAATTTTGTCGGACACTTGGACGAGTCTATATCTCTAGAGGAAAGGCCGTTAATTGCACACTCAAGAATTGGTATACATGATACCGCAGGTACTTTATTTGACCGTGAGATTCCAGCAGAATTACTAGTTTCTCGGCCGGACCTTTCGTTAGTTTTGGTGTCTTCGGATTTTAGAATTTCAGATGTTAGAAATCATCTACAGGATATTCAGGGATTAGAGGTAAGAGAATTCATCGCCCCTTCTGGGTTACTTGTTCAGGGTACTCAAAACGCTTTGAATACAATAAAAACCGTCGATGGCGTTTCTGCAACACAGCCGGTTCCATTGGCTATGCTAGTCGATTTTACAATATTTTCAGATGACAATCAAATCCCGGTAAGGATAGAATCATGGAGGTCAGATACACTACTTCCCGGAGTTGATATTGTAGATGATTTTGGCATGAGGTTATTCCAGAATCTTGATTTTGTGGCAAAAAACTTCCTCACGGAATCCTACCTTGCAGAGACGGGTAGGTACGATGGTTACACGGCTAGAACAGTCGCTGAAATAGTCTCAGAGCCTTCCGTTGCTTGGATAGGCAACCAGCCAATTCTAACAAATTGGAATGATCAATCAAGAAATCACATGAACATTAATGCCATGAAGTCATACTACACAACTGACTTGGATGGTTCTGGACAAATAGTTGCTGTTGCAGATTCTGGTCTAGATCACGACCACGGAGATTTTGGTAATCGAATCATAGGTAATGTTGACATAATCGGTGATGGCTCAACAGCTGATGCACACTCTGGGCATGGAACCCACGTTGCATGCACTGTTTTGGGGGATGGGTCAAGAGGCAATTACCAAGGGGTTGCACCTGAAGCTGAGTTGTATTTTCAGGCTATGGAAAATGACAACAATGGAAACTTCCAGTGGGCTAGCATAAACAACATGCTCAACACTGCTTACAGTAACGGTGCGAGGATTCATTCCAACTCTTGGGGGTCAACATCATCGGATTGGGGAGAGTATACTTCAAGTTCTGAAGACGTTGATGATAGAACCAGGTATTACGACCAATACTACAGCGGTAGAGAGGGGTTGGTAGTATTGTTTGCCGCTGGAAACGATGGTCCTAACTCAGATACAATTGGTTCTCCAGGCACAGCCAAGAATACCATAACGGTCGGTAATTCTCAAAATCGATATTCAGGTGCGCCCAATTCGATTATGGATGGATCAAGTAGAGGTCCGGTTGATGACGGCAGAATAAAACCAGACATACTCGCACCAGGCGGTTATGTTCGCTCATGCAAAGCCCAGGAAGCGACAGATACAGGAGGGGCAACTTGGAGCAGTAACTGGTATTTGGAATACACAGGAACTAGTATGGCCACACCTAACGCAGCAGGAACTGCAGCACTTATCAGAGAGTATATCACAGAAGTGGCGCAAAGGCCCGAACCTCAAGGAGCGTTAGTCAAAGCGTTAATGATCCTAGGAGCTAGAGATGTTGGAGCTAGGGACATACCAAATATGGATGAAGGGTGGGGACGAATTGATTTGAAATCAACCCTTGCACCAAATAACGGTAGAGGTATTTGGGTTGACGATCGCTCCGTATTATCCTCTTCAGGGAATTCCAAAAGTTATTCATTTAACATAACAACACCAAATCAACCATTCAAAGCAGTTGTCGCCTGGTCTGATGAGAGAGGGAGCCGATTCTCAAATACACAATTAGTGAACAACTTGAATCTGCTTGTAACCACACCAAGCGGAGTTGAATATAAGGGCAACCAGTTTTCTCAGGGAAGATCGATTCAGGGTGGTAGTTTTGATTCTTTGAACAATGTAGAGGTTGTATTAATCGATTCGGCGGAAACTGGACTATGGACGGTTAAAGTAACTGATTCTGTTCATTCCGGATCAAGAGCCCAACCTTTTGCCATTGCCGTATCTGGCGTTGGGGTAAATGATTTGAGACCAGATCCATCTCCAATTCAATCTTCATTAAAGACAGATATTTCGATTCCACAGGTTGGAGATGAGGTATTGGTTGAGATGAAAATATCAAATCTGGGAAATGTAAAGGCTGACGATGTAGAAGTTATATTCCAAGAAGAAGGTTTGTTCATAGAGTCCCAGAGTTTTGACCTAGGGCCTGGTGGCTCAAAGGTGTTATTTTGGGACTGGCAACCTCAGACAGCGGGAGGCAGGACCCTAACCTTCCTTGTCGATAGCAATGATATAATCGATGAAATTAATGAAGCCAACAATCGTATGGATGTAATTGTAAATGTTACAACACCAGGAGTTAGGATTGAGTCCGCAGGTTCAGTTTTAGTATTAGATGACATACAATCAACAACCTCATACTGGCAAATAGTCCTTACAAATACAGCACTGTTGTCTACCAACGCATCAATATCTGCTATTGGTGTTGAAAACTCGGCTGGTGAATCTCAATCATGGTATGTAGGACTAGATGAAACTAACTTCAACCTCCAAGGTCAAGAGGGTGCACTAATCAATGTTACTTTGGTACATCCAGCCGGGCCAAATCCAGGATTTTATTCGATAAACTTACTAGGTTACGATGAAGATAATTCAGTCAGTAGCCCGTATACTCTTACTCTTGACGTGCCAGTCCTCTCGGAAACTAGGTTAGAATTAGATTACACATCTATTCCCGTTGACCCATCTTCTGAGACATCAGTAGATATCAGGTTATTCAACTTAGGAAATACGGACATAGGTTATGACGTATTCTTAGATTCGCCCCCTGGATGGCATGCAGGATTTGACGACTTATCCTCACAAGGAGGAGCTGTTTCAGCCTCAACTGGGCTCATGCTAAAGGATGGTCAGATGGAGATAGGAATCACATTTACCCCACCACAAGTAATGACCTTATCAGGTACGGAACTAACTATAATTTTGAAGGTGTTTTCCCAAACTGAGGAATATAGGATGATGGAATACTATCTCCCTCTGACAGTGACAGAGGTTGCGAATCTTTCGGTTGATCTAGAATCCTCTTTCACCAACGTCAATCCCGGTAGCACAATATCGCTTCAATATACTATCGAAAACCTAGGGAACATGGACTTATCACTTGAACCGGAATTACAATTACCGATAGGTTGGTCAAGAAATACTGATCTAAATCAATTTGATTTAGCATGGACAGAATCTAAAAATTTGTTGATATCTGTAACAGCAGGTTCAGACGCGAGAAGCGGCGAAATCAGTCTTGTAATAAGTGATTCAAGAGATTCGTGGAGTTATTCTAAACAAGTGAATGTGACACAGATTGCAATGCCTGTTATGACATTTGCTCAGATGGAGATAGGGGATGATTCATGGGCTGATGTCAATGGCCCGGGAACACATCCTGCAGGAGTTCCAATCAACTACACATGGCTTGTAGAAAACCAAGCAGACACAATTTGGACACCTTCTGTATCCCTACAGGCTGACCCTAGTTTGTTGGGTGATTGCTCGGACCCGGGGACAGTGTCTTTGGGAGACATAAGAGTTGTAGAGTGTACGATTATAATATCTTCAATGTTAGACCCTGGCTCTGAACCTCAATTCAAAGTAGAGTTGTATGATAGCTTAGTCTCAGTAAACCAAACAGTCTCAATGGTTGTTGCAGTGTCAAAAGAATTGAGATGGGAAATTGATAGGGGAAGTAGTTCACTGACGACAGGAGAAGAATCTACGATGTATTTAGAAATAACAAATACTGGAAATAGTTTCATTTCAGGCATGTTAACCGTTGATTTCGAGGAAGGTTTGTCAGTTGAAATCGAAGGACCCAAGACCATAGACCTCGCAGCGGGGCAATCAGTAGAGGTAGTTTTGAAAATAACGTCATCAAAATCAGGCCAATCAGGGTTGGAAATTTCTTTGTCTGGCGATAGTGAAATATCCAGCCAGAACTTCGACATTCAATTAACAAGTGATGGTGATCCTGTAAGCGATGAATCGTCTTCAAGTGTTATTTCAGTCCTGCTTTTGATAGGTGTGATTTTAGTTATTGGTGTGAGTTTGATTGTGGTAATACGTCTGCTGAAAAATCGAGGTAAAAACGGTGGGTCATTTTTTGATTCAGATTTTGCCTAGGATTCTAGTTTTTTTTAAGTCAATAGACTGAGTAAGCAATACCATAAGATGGTATCAATGTTCTACTGCATGCTAATATTTGTTATGCAGACGAATCATAATTAGACAATTTTAATCAAAGGTCTCAGTAAACATCTTTGGATAGGCTTTTCATGTGAAGACTCCGACCGGGGTTCATGGAACCCCGTGGAAAGGACCCAATTCGGACCAAAAACATCACAAGTATTCTACTTGTTTCTTTGATGTTATTTTCTCTCGTTCCTGCGGTCTCTTCCCCGGTAACCGCTGATGATTCTGGTCGTGATGCGAATATATCCCTGTCTGTATCTCCAAGTTCACAAACCGTCAATCCTGGCGAAACCGCAGAGTATACAGTTAGAGTCTACAACAATGGAGCCAATTCAGTATCTGTTAATCTTGCGGCAACAAATGAACAAGATTGTACTGGCTACTCCTCTGCAATAGGACAAATTGCCCAACCCATAGAATCAGGTTCCTATGAGGAGACTTTCCTAAACGTGACATTAGCTCAGAATGCTGAGGATTCATGCGTTACTACTGTAACTGCAAATGCGAATGAACAAGTAAGTCCTCCAGATCAACCAGGACAACCTCAGCAAAAAACTCAGGATGTAGAAACAACAGCCGGAGATGGAGCTGGGTCAGCTGTATTTGGCGTTGATTTGACAGTTGAATCACCAAATAAGCAGTGGGGTGGCGAGACCACCGTTGAATGGGATGTGGAAGTGGAGAACACGGGTAGAGTTCAGGAGACAATAGAACTGAGTGTCGACCCTGTTGGTGGATCTGGTTGCACCTCTTCTGGCAGTCTGTCGATAGATGTTGAACCTAGTCAGGTTACTGTCGATAATGAGTCCTCAGAATGGGTCACAGTTACATTAGAAGTTCCAGAAGGACAAGCCAGTAACAAATATTGCTGGGAAATCGAGGGGGTAGTCACCAATGATCAAAACCCAAATGGTAGTGCATCTGATACAGAACAGTTTAGCTTAAACGTTCCAGAATTGAAAGAATGCGACCTTGAATTGTCGAGAACTAGTCTCAGCATCATACCTGGCGAAACGGGGACTTTGAAAGCAACATTTTCCAACGAAGGAAATACTGACTGGTCTGTCAACGTAGGCTTCCAAGGCAGTCATGCATCATGGGCGAGTGTTGATGGCGCTTCAAGTGGAATGCTTCCATATAACAACGGAAACGGGGAAAAGGAATTTACTATTGAAATAACCCCGGACGATTCAATTGAAGCAAATTCACAGAAGACAATAACGATACAAGGTAAAGATGGTGCCGTCTCAAAATGTGATGCAGATGTTTCTGTCACCGTCGGGCAATCTTTTGGTGCAACACTTTCTCTAGGAAATACAGCCATATACAATGTTGAGCCAGGTCAAGAAACATCCACAACGTTGACCATAACAAATCAAGGCAATGGGCCAGATACATTCAGAGTATCCGCATCATCTCCGCCTCTTGGCTGGGCGGTGTCATTAGAATCATCAACAGTCTCAACCGAGTCTAGACATAGCAATGATAAGACTGGCACAATTGATGTTACTATATCCCTTCCACTCGATGCGCTAGCGACTGAGGAGGTCACAATTACCTTCTCGGTAATGCCGACCAACAGCGGCGGATCCTATGACACAAAGGACCTATCGGTGACTGTCAAAGCCGTCCATGATATGAGTGGAAGCGCTCCTGCCGAAGACCAGACTGGACGGTCAGATACGACTGTTCAATTTCCAATAAGCATAACAAATGAGGGTAATACACTAGACAGATTCAGGTTCTCTGTTGTCTCTCAAACCGCTAGACCTGCTTGGAATAAACACTTTGAGACCGATGATGGTTCGATTATTACTGAAATCGATATTAACGCAAGACAAACAGCTGTTGTGTATCTTGTTGTTTCGGTTGATGGTGAAGAGGAATTAGACAGTACTCGTCTTACTACAAGGGTAACCAATCTTGGAGACAATAACAACGGAGATGAGGACGGTGACGGGGTCCCAGATAATCAGTTAGAATTCGAGTTTACAGCAATACTTTCGAACCGAGATTTTGCGATGGACGCTATAATCATGAATTCACCTGATGACCTTTCGAGAAATACCGCGGTTATCCTTCCTCCCGGTGGGAATGTTTCGTTCAATATCCAAATCATAAATACCGGGGATTTGAGAGATGACGCAATAATTGACTTCAGCGGATTGAGTGGCATAGCTACCCGAACTTTGTACCTAGGTCCGGATATAATTACAGGCCCTATCACGGTTGAAAAAGGATGGGGAGGATACAATGCAAGTCGAGGTGGATGGTACCTTTCTGATGGCTCACCCGAGATTGAAAGTTCATTTGAAAGCATGAATGAAACCCTAATCTTTGCTGGCGAAGACGGCAATTACACAATTATGAGATATTTCGTTCTCGTGGTTCTGGAAATCGAGGTCAATGGAGGGTCTGAAAACGGAGATGGTGGCTTATTAGAAATGGTTGTGACATCTGTATCTAATGCTGCAAACAGAAGTGGAAAAGTTAGTTTTTCTCTTTCTGTTGAAACAGTTTTAGATGTTGACATTAGCCTCCAAGGAGATTATGAAAGAGACATTACTTTCGGTGAAATAGGAAATTCACCTAAATTTGAGATTAACTTAACCAACGCTGGTAATATCGAATCGGAATTCAAAATTTTCTCCAGTTCTGGCTTGAGAGGATGGAATGTTATTCTGGGTTATCGTGGAGGTGATTGTGTAAACAACGGAGATCACCTACTATGCATAATTGAAGATGGTGAAACTGTGGTTATAACAGCTAAGGTAAATCCTCCTGGTGGAGATAACGCAGAAATAGAAGACACGTTCAAATTTGTAATTTCAGCAGAACCCACAGACATAGGTCTTGTTGGTAGAGAAAATATCGAATTGACGGTTAATGGACAACCTGCGGAATTCGCACTAAACTCACTCATAACTCCTGAAGTTCTGTCTATTATCGGCGGAGTTGTGTTACTTGGTTTTGTATTTTTACTTCTCCGACGTAAAAAATGACCCCTACGGGGTCAGTTGTTTGGACCCAATTATTTGCAACGGGTTGAGACAACGCTTATGTTGGGTTATTGAGTGGCCCGACCAAGAGAGTCTTACTGCTCTCAGTTGGTGGCATAATTGGTCGGTGCGGAAACAGTTACCGGGACCTATCTTTCGATGGGTCTGATGACATTAATTGGCA
Source organism: Euryarchaeota archaeon UBA53 (assembly GCA_002507425.1). GTDB lineage: Archaea > Thermoplasmatota > Poseidoniia > Poseidoniales > Poseidoniaceae > MGIIa-K1. Next base: position 9,551 of record DAZU01000098.1, on the reverse strand, counting down.
TTGGTATGCCAGTTGGTGCTTTCGTTACCCAATACTTCGTTATGCCCAAGGTTGACGCATCTAGGCCACATATGACAAAATCGTGGCTTTTGGAGGGCCATGAGCGAGATCACAGCCTATATCCTAGACGCCTGTCCACATATGAATGTGGTTCTGAGCCTGTCGGTGAAGCAATGATACAATTCCATTTCCAGTATTATTGGTATGCAATTATCTTCTTGGTTTTTGATGTTGCATTTATGTTTATGGCATTGGGAGGACTGTTAGCAATCGATGCAACCGGCGTAGGAAGCGACGATGCAATTGCTGTGGTAGGTAAAGAGATGCTCGTGTTGACAGTTTTCTTCACAACAATGACGTTGGGTGTATGGCACGTATTCCGCAAGAGAGGCCGAATTTACATTTGAGGTGAAATAATGAGTGAAACGGGTGAAAACTACACTACTTTCAACAGCCGTGCGCTTGTTGAGGTAGTCGGTGATGTAACCGACGAGGCTCTCAAAGCTACCAAAATCAAACAACTGCTAAGCGTCCTTGCTGGTAGATTCTTCAACTGGGCTGGACGTAAATCATTGTTCACTCTGCACTTGGGAATCAAGTGCTGTGCGATTGAGATGGCTGCTTCTGCTACCCCTAGATTCGACGGCGACAGGTTTGGTGTTCTATTCAGATCAAGCCCTCGCCAATCAGATGTTTTGCTGGTAAATGGGCCAATTTCAAAGAAATTTGCTGACCCTGTCGTCCGACTATGGGAGCAAATGCCTGAACCTAAATACTGTATAGCTATGGGCGAGTGTGCAATTTCTGGCGGTCCATATTACCAGTCTTACAACATCTTAGAAGGTGTAGATACAGTAATTCCGGTAGATGTTTACATTCCAGGATGCCCGCCTAGGCCCGAGGCTCTTATCGATGGTTTTGGCAAGTTGCGCGAGAAGATAATCCGAATTGGCGGGGCTCCTTCAACAGGCAGAGATGGCGACAAGCCAATAATCGTAGGAGATGAGTAATTTGGGCACCACGATCACTGCGGGCCAAAATTCTGAGGCAGCCAGAGCTGCAATGGATGACTTGAATGGCAGATTTTCTGAAGCCGGAGTAGTCTCGGAAGTTATTGCACACAAAGCCGGAAAGAAACAGAAATTTGTTAGAATTACATGTGGACCAAACCAGTTGAGAGGGATAGCAAAGCATCTAAAGCACAATCTTGGAGTTAACCATTGTGCAATGGTAACCGGAACACACTACCCTGAGGGTGAGAGTGAAAGAGGTTGGGAAGTCGCCTATCATTTGCATAGATGGCCGATAAAAGATGTCGAGGCTCACACTATGACAGTTCACGAGGGTGAAAAGCTCAAAGGTCAAGAAGTTCCTATGGAATTTGAAGTTTTCATACCTTTACCTGCTGGAGATTCACCATCTGTTCCATCGATACAAGACATTTGGGAAGGCGCAGACTGGAATGAAAAAGAAACTTGGGATTTGGTTGGTATAGATTTCGTAGGACACGTAAATATGCACCGTGTATTGAACCCTCATGACTCTCCAACTGGGTTCCACCCTCTGCAAAGGCAACACAAAATTAGGTATCACGATTTCAATGAAATGTATGACGACCCTCAAGGTTTTGGTCGTAAACCAGTCGATGAGGGACGGGTAAAGTGAGGTGGTAATATGGCAGAAATGTGGATTACTATGGGCCCTCAACATCCCATGACTCACGGTTTGTGGACACTTCGTGTGAAGGTAGATGGAGAAACTGTAACTGATACTGAGGCAGAGTTGGGATACATACATCGCGGGGTAGAAAAAATCTGTGAAGCAAGAGATTTCACCCAAATCACTCCATACTGCGACAGGCTGTGTTATGTCAGCGCTATGACTTGGGCACATTCGTATGTCATGGCAGCGGAAAATTTGCTTGAAGCTGAAGTTCCAGAAAGGGCCGAATATATCCGCTTAATGGCTGCTGAAGTGCAAAGAATTGCAAGCCATTTGATGTGGTTAGGAGCATTTGGTCCAGACATTGGGAATCTAACTTTGATGACTTGGTGTCTAAGGGACAGAGAGATGTTCTTAGATCTTCTACAGGAGTTGGGTGGATCAAGGATGCACTACAATTATCCCCGTATAGGTGGAGTCAAAAGAGATATCCCAATTGGCTGGGCTAATCGTTTGAAAGCAAAAGTTCAATTATTTGAGAATCGAATAAATGAGTATGAAATGCTGCTCGATGAATCTACAATTTGGCTTGTAAGGCTACAAGGTGTTGGTTACGCTACCGCAGAAGATCAGATAGATGCAGGAGTCACAGGGCCTAATATCAGAGCAGCAGGGGTAAATGTAGACGCTCGATGGACAAATCCCTATTCCGTTTACGATCAGGTTGATTGGGAACCTGCTGTCGAAAAACCAACTAGCGTCAAGGGAGCAGATTGTTACGACCGCTACCGGGTTAGAATGGAAGAGATGCGACAGTCATGCAGGATGCTTCTTGACGCAATTGAGAAGATTCCAGGTGGAGCAAACACACACTATCAGCCAGGTGATGAGATGCTAATCACCAAGGCACCTACTAGGTCTCCAGCAGGCGCGACCGGATTCAGCACTTATGAATGCACAAGAGGTGTATCAAACTTCTATTTACAAGGAGGGGGAGACGGTCGTGGAAAGCACCCTTACAGGGTGTCGATTAGGTCTCCCATGTTCATTACAATTCCATATGTAGCTAAGACAATGATTGGTTACAAGGTAGCAGACATACCTGCGATTATGGGTAGCTTTGACCCATGCATTGGGGAGACAGACCGTTGAGGTGAATATCATGGACGACTGGCTTCAACTTCATGATTTAATATATCATAAAACACGTGATGGTGCAAACTTCCTATTGGAGGGAACTTTCCTAGAAGATGCAGCGAATGATCTTGCCTTTTTCTTATTTACAACATTAACATGCTTAATCACATTTGCAGGTATAATGCTCTCAATGTTTATGATTTTGTGGATAGAGAGAAAATTCTACGCTCGAGTAAACGACCGTCGAGGTGCTACAACAGCATTAAGATCTCTGTGGGTGGGTGAAAACGGTGTTACTGCTGGAGAGTGGTGGAACATGATTCCTTACGGCCTTGGAAAACCTATTGGAGCAGTAAATGGGTGGTTAAACAAGGTTGCAGGAAACGACGGACATGAACATGAAATGGTTAACAGAGTTGGCAATAGGTCTTGGTATGGTGTTACAATCTTCCCAGGTTTCTTCCAAAATATTGCGGATGGTATGAAGTTCCTAACCAAGGAGCACATGGTCCCATCAAGAGCAGATAAGGTGATTTTTGAACTTGCTCCATTCCTTGTAATATCCTCAACAAT
>DAZU01000098.1:0-5789 GCA_002507425.1 Euryarchaeota archaeon UBA53 | reverse complement strand
TCTGTTTTGTTTGCATTTGCAATCTTTGGAATAGCCCCACTTGGAGTATTCTTTGCTGGTTGGTCTTCTAACAACAAATACACTCTACTTGGAGGTATCAGAAGTGCAGCACAATTGACTGCGTATGAAATCCCACTTTTATTATCCATTCTCGGAGTTTGTATAATGGCAGGATCCTTTAACTTCCTTGAGATAGTTCATTTCCAACATTCTTCTGGAACTTGGCTATTCTTCCTTATGCCACTCGGAGGAGTTCTTTTCTTAGTAAGCATGATTGCTGAAGTTGAGAGAATTCCATTTGACATGCCAGAGGCTGAGGCAGAATTGGTCGAGGGTTGGTGGACTGAATATGGAGGCATGAGATTTGGGCTATTATTCGCTGCAGAATACATGCGAGTTTATGCTGCTAGCATTCTATTCGCTCACTTCTTCCTTGGAGGATGGCATGCACCATTTGCAGGCTTGATTGGCTCCATACCATTGGTTGGAGACCTTTGGCTAGCAATACCCGGCATTGGCTGGACACTGCTTAAGGCATGGCTAATATTCACAGTTGTATTCGTTTGGGCTAGAACAGCTCTTCCAAGAATTAGAACAGACCAAATTCTAGAGTTTGGATGGAGGATGTTGCTTCCACTCGCTGTATTGCAGGTTGCACTTTCATTAATTTACAGGCTATACTTCTTTGACCCTTCTGCTATGGTAGATATCACAGACACGGCAGGAGGATGGGCTTGGGATTTAACTGTCTTAGACGTAACCATACCTTGGGGCTATCCAATCCTAACTACCATATTTTGGACTGGAGTTTTCATTGTAATGATGAAGGATGAGAACATTGAGGAGAACGAGGCTCGTATGTATCACATAAGAACAATGACTCCAGCGGGAACGCATACAGCAGGAACGGAGTGAGGTGAGAACATGCCAGCACACCCTCACGCAAAGCCCAATTTTAGAAACCTATTTTGGTATCCATTCAAAATTACAGGGCTTACAGTTTTGCGAACATACGAATTCATCGGTAAACGATTCTCGAGTGGTTACCACAATACAACTCATCCAGAGTTCGTGCATGATGGAGATATTGCAAGATCGGAAAAGACCAAACATCTCAATGACATTACCGCACATCAGTATTCCCCAGATAGGTCGGGAACTGATCTTACTCCTACCATTTGGAAACCCCAAACAGTTAGTTATCCATATGAAAGGATTGAAGAGATTGAGCCATGGTTATTCGTCCCGGGAAACTACAATGGACGCATAGGGGTAATTTGGGAAACATGCACTGCCTGTAAGATGTGTGTCAACGTTTGCCCTAATTCATGTCTACATATGACAACTGAACTTCGTGTAGACGTTCTTGATAGCGCTGAAGGCGAATGGGAAGGATATGGAGCCCAGTTAGAGATTGGAAAATTCGCTGCCGTCGAGAAACCAGAAGTTACCGAATCACTTTCGGAATTCGTTCTCGCTACTGCTCACACAGATGCACCTGACGAATGGCGTTTCGGAGAAGTTTTGGATCTATCTGGAAGCAGTGCAAAGATGCGCTGGAACGATAGCGGTGAAGTTGACGATGTGCCTCTTGATCTACTTTATCCAGCGGATGATCAAATCGTTTCCGGAAGAATCGATTTGGGTAGGTGCATGTTCTGTGGACTATGTATGGAAGCATGCAACTTTACATCCTTCTTTATGACCAACGAATACGATGGAATGTCTGGATTTACCCGACAAGAATTATGGATGGATGCTAGTAGAACTAGAGTCCTAGTTGGTGATCACCAAGAAGCAGTAGACGCCGAATTAGCAAAGAGAGCTAGCAAAGAACGAGACAAGAGGGCAAAGAAAGCCGCTAAAGCTGCCAAGGCAGCAGGGGAGGCTTGATTGTGGACTTGGCGATGTATCTGGAAACGGGTATGTTTTTTCTAATGAGTTCAATAGTAATTGGCGGAGCCCTCGGTCTCGTTTACATGCAAAGAGTAGCTCATTCTATGATGTGCTTGATTTTCTGTTTTATGGGAGTTGCCGGTATTTTCATATTAATGGGTGCAGAATTCCTTGCTGTAATTCAAATCTTGGTTTACCTCGCAAGTGTGATGCTGGTAGTTCTATTCGGTATCATGCTTACAAGAAGACAAATTCTAGAGGAGGATTTTGAATGAGACTCCTCTCAATGCTTGCTAGATTTGGGCTAATCTTCCTTGGTGCAGTTCTAATTACTGCAGTTTCAGCAGACATAGTTTGGGAGGATTCCTCAGATTATGAGGTAACAACTAGCGATTTGGCAGAGTCACTGTTTGGAGAGTGGGCATTACCACTTCTAGCACTTGGGTTCCTCATGGCGATGGCTATGGTAGGAGCAGCTTACCTAGTTCGAGATGAAAGATTGGTTAACCTCGAATGGGAGTTAAGCGGTGGTGAAAAGAAATGATAGATCCAGCATGGGTTTCTGGACTTGCTGCTATACTTTTCATCATCGGTTTGTGGGGGGCTTTTAGCAGAAAGAACGCAATCGTTGTCCTGATGTGTATTGAGTTAATGCTGAATGCAGTAAACCTGCAATTCGTTGCAGCCGCCAATCATCATGGTGATGTAACAGGATGGGTGTATGCGATTTTTGCAGTAGCTATTGCAGCAGCCGAAGTTGCAATTGGATTGGCAATCTTCCTTTCCATGTATGGGCAACATGAAACGATTTCACTCGATGAAGTGAATCTGTTGAAAAATTGAGGTGAGAATATGAGCGGATTTGAAACAATAAATTACGCTGTTCTAATACCTCTGCTCCCAATGCTGGCATTCCCAGTAATCCTATTCTTTGGTAGACTCTTCAACGGAACCCCTACTTGGGTTAAGAATCTCAAGGAGGGAGGTATACTTGCTCTCTGTGTTATGAGCGCAAGTTTGATTCTCTCCTTACTGTTGATTAAGGACCACATAAATATGGTTGGCACAGCAAATATTTACACATGGTTTGAATCTACTTGGTGGAGTGGCGGTGATGAATATGAGACTAAGGTATTTGGAGTTGGAGTATACATTGACCACCTTACAGTAATGCTCTTGTTTGTTGCATCATTCTTGTGTTTATTGATCAATATATTTTCAATTGGTTATATGAATACAGATCCAATCAACGACAATAGAAACCACAGGTTCTATGCAGAATTCGTATTGTTCTGTTCCGGTATGTTGGGAATGGTTCTTGCAGACTCTTTCCTCTGGTTATTTATATTCTGGGAATTGATGGGGCTGTGTTCCTATCTACTAATCGGATTTTACTATGAAAGACCAAGTGCCGCTTATGCAGCAAAGAAGGCGTTCCTCACTACACGTGTAGGTGACGTATTCTTGGTAATTGGGCTAGTGATGTTATGGAATCTATTTGATGGAACTTTAGATTATGAAGTCTTATTTAACCCGGATGAGATTGCAAAAGTCAACTCTGGCGACTTGCAAATCGCTCTTGGAATGATGTTCATTGGTGCGGTTGGAAAGTCGGCACAATTCCCGCTTCACGTGTGGCTACCAGATGCGATGGAAGGTCCTACGCCTGTGTCCGCTCTAATTCACGCTGCAACAATGGTAAATGCAGGACTATACATCGTAGCAAGGATGTTCCCGTTCTTTACACACGCAGACATGGGAGCATTATCCACGCTGGCGATAATCATCGCTTGTATTGGTGGAATTACAGCAGTCATGGCCGCATTGATTGCTTTCGTTCAAATGGACTTGAAGAAGGTTTTAGCATATTCAACGATGAGCCAGCTTGCCTACATATTTACAGGATTAGGTTCTGCAATGTGGTTGGCAAATAACGGATACGATAAATACGCTGCTTTTGCTATGGGAGCATCTCTATTCCATCTATTCAACCACGCTATGGCAAAGGGAATGTTGTTCATGGCATCAGGTTCTGTGATTCACGAAATGCACCACGCACACCACGAGGTTGCACATCACGGGCATGGAGACCATGATGAACATCATGACGACGGGCATGATGACCATCACGACGATCACTTTGATGCCCAATCCATGGCAAATATGGGTGGGCTTGCTAGTAGATTACCGATAACAGCAACCGCAATGTTTGTTGGTAGCATGTCAATAATTGGGATACCGTTTATCGGAGGATTCTGGTCAAAGGAAGGTATAATCGCTAGTGCTTGGAAAGTAGCACTAAAAGAACCAATATTCTTCCTGCCTGCGACATTGGTCTTACTCGGTGCGGGAATGACTGGATTCTATATGTCCCGGATGTGGTTCATGACTTTCGCAGGTAAGCCAAAAACCGAGGTTGCTGAGCACGTTCATGAACAGACCCCTTGGATTCCCATACCATTGGTAATTCTTACTTTCATGACACTAAGTGCAGTTATCCTAGCAGGTATGCACGTAGGAGGAAAAACTGGTTATCTTAGTGATTTTAACAACGGGCATTACACCTCATTTACCGAAGGAATTGGCTATGAGTTGAGTCACGTATTCCTAAATCCAGATATATTCCTTCTTGTTCTAACATATGTTGCAATAACTCTGTCGATGATAATCGGTCCATTCATTGCTATGGCTTTGTATGGTGGAGAATTAGACGAAGGCCAGAAGGCGAGACCTTGGATGCAGTGGGCGGTTGGACTTTCAGCATTGATCAATCGTAAAACCAACTTTGACAACTCAGCATGGGCGAACTCAAGCCTGGCTGACTCGCTTCATCAAAGGCTCCACTTCGACGCTGTTTATGATAAGGCTATGTTGAAAATAGTAGTAGGATTCGCAAAATTATCAGCAGTATTCGATTCGAAGTTCATAGATGGCGTAATCAAAACAATAGAATCGACCTCACAGGAAGCTTCTCGCAGAGTCAGGGCAATTACAACAGGTAGTGCTAGAGATTACATTATGATGACTGCACTTGGGACCTTGATAATCTTCATGATGCTATGGGGGGTGTCCTGATTGGCAACAAACCAAGTCCTTGACATCAAGAATAAGGAGTTCATGCTGATTGGTGGGCTGCTACTCGTAGTTGCAGCACTGATGGCCTTCTTCCCTTCGCTGGGTGATGAGGGAGATGTAGACTGGATTTCAATACCACTAGTAGGCTTCCCAATCATTGTTAGTTGCATACTCTTAGCCTTTGCAAGTCAAGAGTCTCGCGCTCGAAAAGAAATACTAGCAGCCCCTATTCGACTATTCACATTAGCCGCATCACTGATTCCTCTTGCAATATCGACAGCGCTATTCTTTGATTGGTTAATACTAGTTGAATGGGATGCATTATCCTATAATCGATATGCCTTAGAAAAAGAATACGTTTGGATCGAGACGATTGGGGTGTCTTGGCACGTTGGTATGGATGGCTTATCTTTCCCAATGGTATGGCTAACAACTTTCTTGATACCGGTCACAATAATTACAACTTGGGATGAGAAAGATGGCGCAACATACCATCCTTTGCTTATGATGATGGGCGGTGCTCTGATCGGTGTTTTTGTCTCCCTTGACTTATTCCTATTTTACGTATTTTGGGAATTGACGTTGATTCCAATGTTCTTCCTAATTTTGCGGTGGGGAGGAAAAGACAGAAGATATGCAGCTCAAAAATTCTTCATTTACACATTCTGCGCTTCTGTGATAATGCTTCTTGGATTAATCACACTTTACTTCCTAATGCCCGAGAGTAGTTCGTCTAAAGGGTATGGCTCAGTAACCAACCGAACCTTCGACATGACAGCTATATTCGCATATGCTGCAGAACAAAACAAAGGTGATGG
>DAZU01000011.1:17496-18717 GCA_002507425.1 Euryarchaeota archaeon UBA53 | reverse complement strand
GTATGGGCAGATATGGTAAAACCACTAAACATTACAAGTAGCAACCCTGCAATAGTTCTTCCAAATTTGGTTTCTAAAGAGGGGTATCTCGATACTAATGGTTTAATGGCCAAAGTTTCTCCCAATGGCGTGAAGAATCCAATACCAAGAATTAAAATTGCCAGATGAGGTATTAACCCTGTATCAAAGCACTCCAAGCCTGCTACCATTAAATCCCACCTGGTGGTATCAAATCTTCCATAGCTTCCCAAACCGAATATCCGGCACTTGCTTCAGGAGTTGCGTATTGGATTATTCCGTCGGGAGAGATCAAAAAATAGGTAGGAGTGCCCAACCTTCCCCAATCATCTTGATAGGAGTTGTCTTGTGCGTCCATGTAAGGGAATTCATGTCCAAAGTCAGTCCTGAATTTGATAATTATATCCCTACCATATTCTTTGCCTTCTGTGTTTTCATCCCACAAAGAGATAGAAACCGCAACAAATTCAACTGTTATGTTATTTGGAGTTGATCTGGTCGGATTTTCTCCCAACCATTTATTTTGCTGGGTTGGAAAGTCCTCTTGGGCAACGGTTTGACAGTAGCCACAGTTTGTGTCCATGAATTCTACCATAGTCCATGTTCCGCCCATTCCTTCAACCCAATTATCGTCTACATTGTCTTCAAGATTGAACATAGCCCACTCTGATCCATCATAAACCATACCTTGTAAATCTGGAGCACGATCGCCGACTCCTATTCCTGTGTAAACTGGATTAGTGGTCAAGGCAATGTATGTAAATGCCACTACGAATATCACTGTTACAATAATTAGACCATCAGATCTCGCACCTGCTTCATCATTATTCATTTGAATTTCCAAAATGTCACCCCATTATCTCCTTAATCAAGACTCTAGCAGTATATGCTACCGCCTCTTCGCTATCATAGTTGACCTCAAAACCTAGATCAGATAGTCGTTTAGTGTCAAGCATAGCTTTCGGAATATCACCAGCCCAGCCCCTATCTCCGCCAGTATATTCAATGGTAGCATCGTCACAACCGGTTTCTCTGATAACGATTGCAGCGATTTTTCTCACGCTACAAGTGTCATTCGAGCCAAGATTGTAGAGGTTTATTTGATCGCTTGTATTGCTTACGATATGCAACATTGCATCCACGCAATCACATACCTCCATGTATGATTTTTCTTGCAGGCCGTTGCCCAGGACTTCCAAACGT
>DAZU01000011.1:0-17103 GCA_002507425.1 Euryarchaeota archaeon UBA53 | reverse complement strand
TTTGCGAATCTGAAAATCCATGCTTGCAGGCCAAATGTTCCGACCCACGCACCGATTAAGCCTTCACCAGCTTGTTTAGATGCTCCATACAACGAAATTGGAAGACATGGCCCATGATCTTCAGGAGTTGGCATTGGCGCATTTTCACCATACACAACAGAAGAAGAAGCAAATGCTATTTTTTCTACTTTGTTCAATCGCATAGATTCTAGAACATTATACGTAGCAATTGTTCCTTCTTTCAAGTCTGTATCCGTTATTCTGGTTCCAAGCCTTATGTCGGGATTTGCAGCAAGATGGTAAACCATGTCAACTCCATTCATGAGCGGAGTAACCTCATCTAGATTTTTTAGATCAACTTTGTGAAATTTGACATTTCCTGACTCGATGTGACTTTGAATGAAATCCAAGACGCCTGATGACAAATTATCAATCACGATAACTTCGTGGCCGCCGGCAACTAACTTGTCGACTAGGTGGGACCCGATGAATCCTGCACCCCCAGTTACCAAGGCTCGCATATCTAAGTCCTAACATTACTCCAATTTAATATTCAGTATCTTAGAACAAGTTCACTTTTACCTAACCTCTGATGGAAATTCAGAAGGTATATTGCCAGTAATTATTCTCCGATGCGGTCAGAACAACGCGGTATAAATTACAGTTCTAGGAGTTGATAAAATGTCAAAAAACAATAAAATAAACAAGCACGAATACGAAAACACAAACGCAACATTGGTAGGATTTGCCAGAAAGTCAAATGCAGGTAGAGCTGTGAAGTTATCAATAAACACGACTGCATTCCAAGATTGTGCTACATATGTAACAAGTGATGGCCAAACCTACGTTCAATTGATTGTAAGTCTGAATGCAATGTCTGGTTTAATTGAAGGAAACAGGGCAGTTACCTCAATCAACCATCTTGATGACTAAACTGTTCAAAACCCGCCCGAATTTGGGCGGGTTTTGTTCCCAACAAACACACCATTTGTGATAAATATAGCCGAATGACATATATTGGACGCTTCGGCTAGTTTTAAACATGGAACCACGAAGTAACGATTTGAAGAAAATCGTTGCTGGTCTACCCATATACAACGAAGAAGAGACCATAGGAACTGTGGTAACTCAAGTAAAAGGGTATGTAGATACGGTAATTTGTGTCGATGATGGATCATCAGACTCGAGTGCTAGAATTGCAGAAGCATGCGGTGCCATTGTTCACAGACACAGAGCAAACAGAGGCTATGGAGGAGCCCTGAAATCTCTCTTTGCTAAAGCTAGAGAGCTCAATGCTGACTGTTTAATAATTCTAGATAGTGACGGCCAACATGAACCTTCTGACATTCCAAAACTGCTTGAGCCAATAAAATCGGGTGATGCAGATTTCGTGATAGGTAGTCGCTTTGTTGATGATGGTGGTAGTGAAGATATGCCGGCTTACCGAAGGCTTGGAATAAAAGTCATTACTGCGGCTTCTAATCTATCTAGTGATCTGAAAATCAGAGATACTCAGTCAGGTTATCGCGCATTCTCTAAACTAGCAATCGAAAGACTTAGATTCGATTCAGAGGGAATGGAGTTGTCGCTAGAGATGTTAGAAGATGCACATGAAAAGCGGCTGACTATCACCGAAGTGCCGACTATGATACGCTACGACGTGCCCAAGGGAAGTAATTTTACAGCACTTTCTCATGGGTTTACAGTCTTAACATGGGCATTGCTTACACTATCACAAAAGAAGCCTCTATTAGTTCTAGGTCTTCCGGGTTTCGGGCTTTTTGCAGCAGGAGCTGCTATGGCATTAAACGCTGTAAATGGGATTTCAGATTCTGTTGACGCCTTGGTCGGACCAGGGTTAACAGCGATTTGGGTTGGCGTATTAGGGCTTGCAATGATGGCAACAGGACTTGTTTTGCAATCTGCTCGAAACTTCTTGCGGCATTTATTGATTAAAGAGTTCGGACTTGCATAACATAAATCGAAGTAACACAGCCTTCATGGGTTGAATGCACATGCGTATCTACATGCGGGATTACAAGGAGCGCTTTCTTTCCATCTCGCAGACCATACGAGAAAAAACTGATTCCACACTCGACTCCGCCTACACACAAGTTCTGTCCCAACCTAAGACTACTCTTTTCATGTTGGTTATTGTATCGTTATGGATGGGAAATATCGGAACAAATTTTCAAGACCAAATTGTAGATGATGTCGAAGTATTTCTACCAGAGGGAGCGGAGTCTACGGATTTACTGCTAGAAGTCCGTGAAGAGTGGTCAACTGATGTAGGTTTCATCTACATCAAGTCTCCAAATGCAGAGGATCCAGATTTCTTTGGCCAAGAATATAATATAACCAATGTAGATATTTTACACGAGATTTCTTGGGTTGAAGGAGACGATGAGAATCGTGCAAACAATCAGAAAAAGAGAGGGCTTGATTGGAATAAAGAAGACCATGGTAAAGAAGATGGTGTATTATGGATTATTTCGGTCGCACAAATAATCAAAGAAATCAATTCGAGTGATGGTAGATTTAACGCAGCAATGTGTAATAACCCAGGTGAAAGGTTAACAGCCGAACTAATCGATTGCAACGCTTTGGCGCAGGTTCCAGGTGGAGACGGTGGGTTGTATGCCATTCCTAACGAACAACAGCGCATAGATGAAATCATCAACCAGTCCAATGGTTCTCTAAACAGCCTCGTCAAAGATACCAATGATGACGGTATTTGGGATACAACTGCGATACTTGTTGGTATAATATCTGCCAATCAAATTAATGAAACTGGGTTTTGGAGTGATTACAAAGAATTCTTTGCCCACGTTGACGACATAATTTCAACCGACAACAGGCCTTCTGAATATCGAATGACAGTAATGACACAAACTGGGTTATCCAAGATACTTGAAGACGTATCAGATGCGATATACCTTGACTTACTAAACATGATGCCTATTTCCCTTTTCTTAACTGTTCTAATAATCACCCTACTACATAGATCATGGAAAGTAGTAATAATATCAGGAACTCCTATCGTTATGGCATTAGCTGTCACCTTTGGAGCATCAGTTTTGCTGAAAATGACACTAACTCCTATGATAATTGCGACCTTCCCTATCTTGATTGGTTTGGGTGTTGATTACGCTTTACACATGGTTAACAGAATTGAGGAGGTTCGCCGGAAACGTATCGATAAGGCTGTTGAGGAGAATGATATTCGAAGAAGAAAAGGTCAAAATTTGAAGGAAATACCTGACATGTGGGATCCTGAATTTTATAGATCGTGTGTTATGGAAATGTCGAGAACAACAGGTGTTGCAGTTCTGATATCCGCTGCAACTACCGTAATTGGATTCTCAGTCTTAATTTTACCAAATATTGTTTCTATAATACCCATACGATCTGTTGGAATGACTTTAGTTGCTGGAATTATTGCAACTTTAGTATTCTCAATGATTCTAGTCCCGGTTCTTATTTGGCTATTAAAATTCAATAAAAGAACCAATCCACCTGCATGGGGGACTATTTCTCGATTCCCTGTGAAAAATTTTGCAATTATAATCATAATCGCTGTGCTTATCACTCTTGCAGGGTTAACAAACCTTGATGAATTAGACAAACCTATTACAGGTTCAGACCAGACTCCTGACAACATACCATCAATGGAAGCAATGGTGGAATACTCTCGCACATTTTCTGGCGGACAAACATCATTATTCATTTTTGATGCCTCTAACCACGTCAATGATCAAGATATGAAAATAAGGTCATTGGAGGTTCTTGACGCTATGGACGCAGTTGAGAATAAACTTGCTGACGTCCCAGAAACCAATACTACCAGCTTAATCACATTCTTAGAGGCAATTCCCGTATCACTAACAGAGCCAACGACAGGGTTGTCATTGTATGAAGGTTCCTTGTGGGATTTATTACATGACGAATGCTGGGAATCCAATGAACCAAGTTGTGCAGCTTGGGTGGCGCTAGATGTAACTTCGACCGATGGTAAAGGAAGGGAGCATCTTCGTAAAGACATGGTCAATGTTGCATATGATACCCTCTCAAAAGAAGTTCAGTGGATGTTAAGCAATGAGGAAGGAAGTAAAGCTTTAGTTTACGTCACGCAACCCTATATGAATCTTGATAATGCAAGTCTATTGAGGGACGATATTGATGTCAAGTTAAGCGAAGATATGGATGAACCTGGAATCCGAGTGTCTCCGTTAACCGGAGGCTTGCCTGTTAGCCTTGATATCAATGAAGGGATTCACGAGACACAAAGTTACACAACAATGCTTACCCTTTTGATACTAACAATTGTGCTATGCTTCGTTTTCAGATCATTCCGGTTGGGTGTTCTGACAATGATACCCGTTGCTACAATAATAATTTGGCAGCCACTATTGATGAGTTCGGGTGATGTGAATGTTAATATTTTCACAGCGATGATAGGTACTATTGTTTTTGGAATAGGTGTTGATGATGCCATACACGTCATGCACAGGATACAAGAGGAGGGAGAAACGGCAATAGGGATGACCAAAGCAGTGGAAAAAACTGGCCAAACTATTTTCGAAACAACAGCAACAACCGTGGCAGGGTTGGGTGCGGGATTCTTCGTAGCATTCCCTGGTTTGGTTAATTTCTTCATTTTGATGATGCTATTGATTAGTTTCGCATTCTTGACAAGCGTGTTTCTTCTACCTGCATGTATAACAGCAGAACAAGTTTTCAAAGGAATGCTAAAAGGAGAACCGGCTTTCATTGATTTCGGAGAAGGCGTTGTTCTCGCTGATGAAAACATGAAACCTGTTGACGCAATTATTGAGTAAATAACAGTTGAAATTTTTGAGCAACAAATGTATTAGAATAAGTGGAGAATGCAGGGAGTAAGCCCCTTTCTGTTCCCTTTCGGTGACTGCATTCAACTAAGCATCCTACCTGTCCCTGAGCGTGCAGCCTTAACGGGACTGTTTGGACTTGCTCCAGTGGGGTTGCTCGTCTCACCGACATTGTGGCAATCTCGTCCCTTCGGATTCATTGTACACACCACATATCGTTCGTTTCTGCACCATTGACCGATTCATTTCTGTATCTCAACTTATGTCGACCACTCGCACTTTGGAGAGGGGACTTTCCTCAGACTCGAAGTCTGTCAGCAGTCCTCCTGCATCCTCCAATCACAGGGGAAAACTCTTACCATTTCAATTCATTGATACTTGAAACAACTACTCAGGATTTTCAATTTCGTCGTCGGGTTTTACGGAAATTAAAAGATACCCAAGAAGTCCTACCATCAGGAATATTATGATTCCGAATCCTGTGACCATTGCTTTATCAGCACCCTCAAAGCCATCTACCACATTATTAGATTCTATGTCATCGACTTGAACCGGACTAGTCCTTTCAAATATACCGCTAGGTGTTGAAACCTCTATCCATGATGCGCCAGCTGTGTTCGGTATCCATTTTACACTAAACGACACAGATGATTGAGCAGGGACATTAATTACGGTTGATTCTAATAGTCTTCTTTTATTTCCGTCTTCGATAACTTCAACGCTAATCGCTGTTGTTCCGGACACCTGTCCAGAATTACTAACTGTCACGTTAATCGTTGTAGATTCATCAACATTCAAGTATCTACTTGAGAGAATAATGTCACTTGAATCTACACTTAATTCCGCTTCTCGACTTGCTAATTTTAAGATTGCCAGCGGACTCGAACGACTGTTTTGATTCGATTCTATTTCATGACCTGCAAGGTCTTGACCTTCAACCCAAACCCATAGATCCCATGAACTATCCCTACTTATTTCTGGTATCTTGGAATCAATGTTAAGAGTGGCGGACAATGGAATTGAAATTCCTGCACCAGTTCCTGCAATCAAATTTAGAGATTCATTTCCAGACAATAATGCTAAATCAGGGATGAGAATTCCGTGTGGTAATAATAGCCATTGTAATTTTAAAGATTCGATATCAAGTCCCTGACTTTCGTTTACAAGTATTTGGAACATCAGATTTTCCCAGTCCCTTTCTTCAACCTCATTAGCAGGATTGGGAGACAAAAATTGGCTTACTCTAGGTTCTACACCATCAACCACCATCCAAGCCACAATAACCTGCGAATTTGTTCTATCAATTCCTCCCACAGGGAGATTGATAATATCTAGAGTTATCTCATGAATCCCGGTTTTATTTGGAGCTGAAAGATTAATTGTTGCAATTCCTCCATTCGAATTGCCATACTGGGTTGATTCATTTATTTCTGCCATAATCTCGAGTGTTGTATTGACAGGCTGTTTTCCTTTACTCCACACAACGTCAGCGACTAGTAGACAATTATCACCTGGTGCCAAATATGCTGAAGATGCATCGAATTTTACGCTTTCTGTATCGATCTCAATTTCACTTGAGTATCTCCAAACTAAACCTGTATCGCTACTAAATGACTGACCAGAATCATCCAATGAGGTGATCATGATACTCCTCTCAATCGATGAATCAGGATTAAAATCCCATCCAAAAGAAAACGACACGTCTAGATTGAAATACTCATCGAAATGATGGGTATTTGGGTCAATAATGCAATCGATCAAGATAATTGTTGGCTGAGAGGAAATACAGCCATTTTGGTGCGACCAAATTATTGTCATATTTTCATTAGATTCCGCTGACATGTCAACCCGTATCTGATGAATATCGCCATATCCGTTGACGTCGTGTATTGGAATCTTCAAAGAATAATTTTGTCCAGGATGTAGCCATGAATCCAAGTTGGTTGACTCTATACCACCCTCAACCAAACTCGGTGAACCATCAGGTCCAAGTTGAATTATGAAAAGTGGTTGATTCTCGGATCCGGATCCCACTAGGCTATGACCAGCAGGATCGAAAATTTCCAGCCAACCTGAAAAAGAATCACCAATTTCTGATTCACTCAAGTCGATTAAAGTGGAATACTCTCCTTGAGAATTGTTTAGATTTTCTGGCAGATTAAGATCAATTTGCTCGTGTCCGCCCCAAGTAGAGTTGATATGCAGTTTTGCATGACGCGGTAAAGCAGGTCTATCGCCTACTTCGAAAACTAATGGAATTGGTTGGTTGTTGTTTCTATGGTCAAGGGTATTGACATTGCTACTGAGTAACATCGGTGATACATCATCCAATTCAAAGGTCGAATGGTCAGGAACTTTCCAATTGATATTCTGACCATATAATCCTATTACATCAACTGAAATGTCAATTGATTGGGCTGACAATTCAGGAGTGAATGCGAGGGTTGCCAAACCGTCAACAATTTTCTGAGTAGAATCCACTTCGACTCCATTAAGATGTAATTTTATCTCCAAAGATGATGAACGAGGTGAGTCTTCAAGATTTTCAAATGCAAGTTTTACTTTGACTATTCCTGAATTTATTGGATCAAAATATCTAGCATTCCAATCAGATCTCGCATCATCCGAGAAGGATAAATACCAATCTAAAACATCAATATCGCGTTCAACACCCATATTCCAACCTGAACCAAATCTTAATTGAAGTGGTTGAGAAGATATGCCCTCCATGTTGATTGAACTTGAGATTATCAAAGCTTCTTCTTCCGGCCAGCTCAATGAGATTTGTACACGATGGTAAAAAATTACTTGAGACCCATTAAACTCGTATTCGAATTTTTCCATTATTATACCACTTTCAGTCGAACATGTTTGCGACGGCAGTGAACAAATGCTCGACCTTGTCCAATGACTACCGATTAAAACAAACGCAGATGACCATGCGAATTCTTCAAAGTGCGATTGGGCATCGCTAACCTGTAAATTTGATAAATCGAAAACAGAACTAAACTCATAGTAATCATCACCGGCTACCAGCGTGTCAGTATGGTTAGTCATATGGATTCTCACCGGTAGGGGAGATTGTACTGTTTCAATCGCATATTCGTGTATTGCAATGCTGCCGGGTTTATCCATAACGACAGGTATGGCGACCTCTCGACTACCTGACTGCGGCGATGTCACAGCGAGCTGTGCATTGATAGATGAAACTAGGTCTTTTGATTCTTCTCCGGAAATTTGTGCTTCATACCGATAGGGAATAGATAGACCTGAAGCAATTATTGACCCATCCATTGTTGATTTCACTAATATCTGTAATTTGTGACCAAACAAATCTCCAAGGATTTTAATATCTCCCGATCGATTACTAATTGAAGTTATCAAATCGCTCATCTGTGAGTCTGAAAGAGTGACTGTGGTGGGTTCGGATAATAGACCGATATTATAGTCCAGTAGTTTGTGTTCATCAACAATAACAGATAATTCAACATTAGCCATTGGATAACTCACAGGGGTAAGAGTAAATGACATTGAAGCAACTGACTGGTAATTTGAACCACCGTTGATATTGTTCGAAATATTTGGCGAATATGGGAAATAAATATTCAATGATTCGGGAACTTCCGAACTTAGGTTTGTTTGTACACTTTCTCTAGCGTTATCAAATAAATTTTGTATTCCCCATGGTCCGATGTTTTCGTGTTCAAATGCCCATTCATTAACTCCATCAAGTCCAACGTCAATCCTCGCATTCTCTGGTGAAGACTGTCTCAGTAAGTCTACGGATACTTTATCAAAAGTGTAGGAACCTGTCCCTTGCCACCTTAATTTCAAATAAACACTTGAATATTCCAAATTGTATTTTCCATCTGATGGAATATCAATCCAATTTGAAGAAGTACATTCACTCGATTTAACAAAGCAGGCTTGAAAAATTCCAGAACCTGTCGAGACATAATCCATATTTAGTCCACTGAAAGGGTTGATGAATCTCCATTCCGGAGAGAATAGGGAATTGGTTCCACTGACCACTCCGTTTGAATGTGATGTAAAGCCACTCCAACCACGTTCGCTTGGGTCAGCACTAAACGATTCGATTAGTCCCCCTCCTAATTTAATTGAATTAATTACTGGCGAATCGCCAGTGGATTCCATTGTTATTTTCAATCGTAAACTTGGATAGGTTGTTTCATCGATAACTGAGAGGTCTACTTGCATATCTTCTCTATCGGTAAATCCTGGGATTGCTAGGCCATCATTTGCATCGATTAGAGACCACCTGACTAAAGACCCTTGAGTAATTGTTGCATCAATTGACATCATACCATGATTAGTTTTCATTACTCCTTCAGGGCCGAATGACTCGCTAGTCCAATTTGCCATTCCGTTTCCTGTGTTTCCTCTAGGTTCAAGGGTTATATCATCAACATTCCATCCAGTGTAAGTTTGTGAAACATCTGTTGGTCCTAAACCAAATCTGACCTGAAATGCAGAATTTCCATTGATGTATGTGCTTACATCATAAGTTGACTGCACATATGAATTATCATTTATCGAAGTATACGGATTTGAGTAAATGTTTACCCAGTTATTTCCGTTTTTTACAGAGACATATGCTTTGTCGTAAGTATGTGATTCTACACCCAATCTCTTCCAGAATTTTAGATCCCAGTTACCAGAGCATGCTGAACAGTCAATAACAGGAGAAGTAGCCCAGAAAGGACCCCCCATATAATTCGGGTAATCTCCGTTGTATGTATAAATCGCAAATGCTCCCGAATTGACCCCGGATACAGAACCTAAGGTGTTATCATACCCATGTGACCATCCTCCTTGCGGGTCAAGATTCCAGCCTTGTGTGGTCCCTTCAAAGTCCCAATCATAGCTCATTGGTATTACTCGTAATCCTGACGAATTGTAATCAATGCCGTCCATGCTGTATCCTGTTGACCAATCCAACTTATCTTGCAGAGTCAAAACTTCGTTTACGGGCCAAACATTTTCAAGTAATCTTAGACTGATATCAGAAACTACATCCCCGTCAGGAACATTGACACTATATCGGTCTGACATCCCATTCGGACCTAAACCGATATCAACATCAACTTCCTTATTTGGTGAGGATTTTGCCATTGGTAAATATGACATGCAACAGAAGATTGCAACTAAAAAAATCGCAACTTTTTCCCTCGCCATATTCGTGGGACGACGTCTAAGCACTTCAGACATTCGCCTAATATTATTTATCAACCTATGAGTTGCAGTGGTATGTATGGCAGATGTTGAATCCCTGAAGAGAGAAGCCGGAATAGAAGCCTGCAAATTTGTATTAGACGGCATGAAAGTAGGTCTTGGAACAGGTTCAACTGTAAAACATACTGTCATTGAATTGGGCCGTAGAATAAGGGACGAAGGGCTGAAAATTACCGGAGTTCCAACAAGTTTAGCTACCGAAAAATTGGCTATTGAATGTGGAATTCCATTGGTTGAATTATCAAGCGTTGATGGACTAGACATAGTGATTGACGGAGCAGATGAATTTGACCCTGATTTTCATTTAGTAAAAGGTGGAGGTGCCGCATTATTGAGAGAAAAGATTGTGGCACAAGAAAGCGACATTATGGTTGTAGTAGCAGATGAAAGGAAAAAGGTCAACGTATTGGGAGCATTTCCATTACCAATTGAAATAACACCCTTTTCTCAATCTGCTACTGTTAGAGCACTTAACAGGATTCTTGATTGTAGAGTGAACATCAGGATGTCAGGTGATGGACCTGTTATTACCGATAACAACAATATGATTGCTGACGCACACATGGGGCCAAAAATTGAAGACCCTATTTCTCTAGAATCTGAAATTCTTAAGCTAGCGGGTGTGGTACAAGTTGGTCTCTTCACAAACATGTGTGATGCAGTTGTTTTAGCAAGTTCAAATAAAGTTGAAACTATTGTAAACCCCAATGGAAAATTAGCATAGGATAGCGGGCCTGACGGGGTTCGAACCCGCGACCGATGGATTAAGAGTCCATCGCTCTACCTGACTAAGCTACAGGCCCACACATTCCTCAAGTAAGTCGTATTTAATTTAATCCGATTTTGTATGTCCACTATTATGCAACAGTTATTGTTGTACCTCTCATGCCTCTGAGAGCCTTTATTGCGTCCCCGGGCTGGCACAGAACTGCCTTAGAGTTTGGCAATTTATTCACGAAATCTGCCATTGATGATACCTTCGGCCCCATAGATCCTTTTGGAAATTGACCCGCGCTTTCAAAAATTTTTATTTCTTGTAGCGTTAATTTTTGATGGACCTTTTCGGAGGCTAAACCAAAATCTGTTCTTATAGAATCTATTGCTGTTGAAACAACCAAGGCATCAGCATTTAATTCTACTGCGAGAAGGGAACTAACGTAATCTTTGTCTATAACAGCTGGAACTCCGACTAGATAAGGGCCACTTCTAACAACTGGAATACCACCTCCACCGGAGCATATAACAATTGCATTTTTTGAAGACAATTCTCTGATTACGTTGATGTCAATTATGTGTTTTGGAAGTGGTGAAGCAACTACTCTTCGAGGTCCATTAACAGTTTGCGCAATGTCCCAATCCTCACTCATTACTTGTTTGTCAGTCAAAATGGGCCCAACTGGTTTTGTGGGAAATGTAAAACCTTCATCCTCGGGATCTACCTCAACTCTAGTAAGAACAACCGCTGTTGATTCAGGGCGATTTCTTTTCCGCAGAATGGAATCTAAATTTAGAGACAGAGAATGACCAATCATCCCCTGAGTTGCAGCAACCCAACTATCCATACTTTGAGATGAATCTAAAGACATTAGATGGCCAACTTGTGGCCCATTTCCATGTGTAAGGACCACATTCCAGCCTGCCTCGAGCAAATCCACTACATCGCTCATAACTTTGGCTAATACTAGACTTGAATCAGTTACTTCCTTGTTGTTAGGCGAATCGAGAGCATTGCCACCAATGGCATACACTACTAGCTTGGACACACACTTAATTTAACCAATTATGGTTTCATGTTTTCCCTAAAAAAAGTCTTGAACAGACTGAAATTGTGAATTTATTGATTATACCATATCGAATTATATGCAAAAATCCTGATTGATTGAAATGTAATTAGATACAAATAATCTAATTTTAAAATCCAAAGATGCAAGGGAAAAAATAATTTCCTCATGCGAGAGATTGAAAATAAATACCGCCCAGCGTATGTCATGGCGAAGGAGTTTTGGATTGGAGATGTTCAATCCGGATTACATGATAACGTTGAGGTCGAACTAAAAGGATGGATAAAAAGGACCCGTGGTTCAAACAAAATTCGTTTCATAGTATTGCGAGATTCAACTGGAACCATACAATGTGTGGCAAAAAGAGAAGATGTCGGAGATGAAATGTTCGAATCTATCAAAGGTGCGCTAATTGAGGCATCAATAATTCTGACGGGAATTGTCAACGTTGACGAGCGTGCTCCAGGTGGACATGAATTGCTAGTAAAGAAAGCGAAAGTGATTGGTGGAGTGCGTGCCGATTCTCCATTCCCAATTACAGAATCGGCCATGACAGCGGCGGATGGAGGAGAGACAGAATTCTTGTTAGATAACAGACACCTGTATCTAAGAACTGGTCGAATGACAAACATGTTGAAGATACGTTCCTCAGTGTTTGGAGCAATTCACTCTTATTTCAGAACCAGAGATTTCACTGAATACCAAGCTCCCAATTTTGTTGCTGGTGCGGTGGAGGGAGGTAGTACACTATTTGAGGTCCCCTATTTCCCAAATGAGGCAAATCCCAATCGAAAGGCATATCTCACTCAATCTTGGCAACTATATGCTGAAGCTGCTATGCCTGCTTTGGAAAGATTGTATACCATCGCTCCTTCGTTTAGGGCAGAAAAGAGCAGAACGAGAAGGCACCTCACAGAATTCTGGCATGCTGAAATGGAAGTCGCTTGGGCCTCCAATGCAGAAATTATGTCACACGGAGAAGGTCTTGTTAGGCACATAGCAAAAACAGTATTAGAGGAAAGAGAAAATGAACTAACCAGTATCAAAAGAGACCAAGATTTATTGGCTAGATATGCTGATAGCCCGTATCCAAGAATACGGTATGATGAGGCTGTTGAAACTTTGCAAGGATTAGGAGTTGAAATTGAATGGGGACAGGATTTGGATTATTCAAAAGAAAAAGTTCTGACTCAAGATTTCGAGGTCCCTCACTTTCTTACACACTATCCAAAAATAGCAAAACCATTCTATCATAGAGTTGATCCTGACGACTCAAACTATGTTCTATGTCATGACTTACTTGCGCCAGAGGGATATGGTGAGATTATAGGTGGGGGCGAGCGTACGTGGTCGGAAGAGGAAATTTTGGCTAGAATAGACGATGAAGGCGTTCCAAGAGAACCGTATCAATTCTATATAGATACTAGAACTTACGGCGGTGTCCCTCACGGTGGGTTTGGACTGGGTGTTGACAGAGTATGCTCCTGGCTATCTGGGGCAGACCACATAAGGGAAGTAATTCCTTTCCCTAGAGACTCTAGAAGAGTTACTCCCTAAGCTGAATTGTCGAACACTGACGGTATTCAACTAGATGAGTTGCTTTAGGTAATAGAAGACTAAGACTAAGCTAAACGAGGCTCCTGCATATCCAAAAAGTCTTCTTATGATATGATTTAATTTTTTACGTTTTTCTTGACTCATATCTGCTTCACCAATATCTGACATAGAAATATACATCGCTCCAAAAACAGCCCACGATAGCGCCATTTCCAAACCGTCAATAAAGTAGACCATTGTCCCTGAAATTACCAATGAAAAGCCAGCGATTAAGTGAAGTTTTTCTATTGAAATTAAATATTCTTTATTCAGCATGTCAAACATTCCTGACCACAACAGGAGAGGTCGTCGAGATACATTCCCCATGAGCGGTATGTTTCAACGAAACCTTCTGTCTCTAAACCAAGAGATTCTGCAATTGTCTTAGCAACAACTCCGAACCTCTGTCTATACTTGAATATAAAACAGAATATATGGTTATCGTGTCTTAGAGATGGGCCGCACAGGAAAACTCCGGGCATTACAGTTGATTCATCGTTATCATTTACCAAAGGAAAACCGTCTTTTCTCAGGTCAAAAAGGGACGGATATGATCTGTGACTACCTTCGAAGCCTGTTGCAAGTAGTGGCTTTGTCTTAGTGGTATGGATTTCGTCGTCTAAAGTAACCACTTCGTAGGTTTCATTTGTGTAACTCACGGACCTTATTCCTGTTTCTGCAAATAATTCAACATTCTTACCAAAGTTCTCATCCCTCATTCTCTCAAAAGAATACGTAGATAGTGCAATACTTGGATCTGAGCTGTGATCACCCCAAGGACACTCGATGTCGAAGACCTTTACTTTTTTACTGCTCCTAGCTAAGTGATATGCTGCATCGATACCACTTTCGTATCCTCCTATAATCAAGAAATCATCGCCCTCCAAATCCCCATAACGGTCAACTGTTGATGTGTGTGCACAATGCTCACTTCCTTGGAAATTACCTGTTGAAGGATACTTATACTCTCCTGCAGCCCAAATAACATTCTTACATTTAAGATCTCTAGATTCGGTTTTAACGCTGAAGATATCACCTTTTTTCTCTATGCCAGTGATATTTGTATTTTCTAAAACCGGTAATTCAAAATAATCTGATAAACTTCTCAAGTGCTCAGCAAAGTCATTCCCTGTTGGATGCTCAACCCGCATTGTATACGCTGGTGAAACCCCAATTGCTATTGAGTTGAGATCTAGCATTCCAATTGAATTACTTGGGAAAGAGGGTGTGATAAAACGTGTCTCTTCTGGCCAGTCTGCAAACGAAGATCCCACAGAATCTCTGTCTACTATCAAGTAGTTATTCACACCCACATGTGTCAATGCTATGGCGACGCCTACACCTGCAGCACCGGCACCTACAATTATTACATCATACTGCTTTTCAAGATCGATTACCTTTGCGGACTCCGGCTCGTTATTGTCTTGTATTACTTCGGACATGGCCGTCCCAAATTTATTAACATTTTAAAAAAACCTAATAATTAATAAATTAAATATTATTATTACTAAGCTTTTCTAGATATCCAATAAAGTTGTCAGATTGATATTTTTGACTTAATTACTGACAAAACGTCAAGTAAATTACTAGACCTTATTGTTGTATCAGCTACTAAAACAGGCTTTTCATCCAGCGGATTAAAGCAGATTGAAAGTCCACTTTCTCTGAACATATCAATATCGCCAGCACTATCTCCGACTGCAATAGTATGCTCCTTGGGTATTGCCAATCTCCTTTGCAGCATTTTCACAATGGACCCTTTGCCATTCATTTGAACTTGATATCTACCATAATCTTCGACTGTGCCATCACGTTTCATCAACCATCCATTAGTAAAGACGTGAAATTTAGTATCTCTTCCATGATGCCGGTTTATTCCTCCCCAGCGCTTTTTCCATTCTTTTTCCGAGGGAAACATCAAAGAGATTTCTCTTGCAGTTTCCTGAAGTCCACCACTGATGATTGCGACCTCATGATTGTTAGAAACTATCCATTCTAAGCACTCTTTAATTCCAGCCATTAAGGGCATGTTAGAACACATTTCTCGCAAAATAGCATCATCAATTGTGGGGTGATTTTGTTTTATGAGTGCTAAGTCAAGTTTAAGCCAACCCCACTCATCCAATTTGCCTTGATTGTACAAATCAAAAGCCTCTTTGTTAGAAATATTTAATTTGTCATAGATGAATTGCCAAGTTGAAAAATGGTCCACTAGAACCCTATCCATGTCAAAGCAAACCAAGTATTTCATAACACCACCTAATCTGACTTTGGCCAGTGGCTATATTGAGATTGAATTTGTTTTACTTGTTTACCCATAATGTATAGGATTAAACCAACCATCATTGCGAATAGCCCCATTAAAGTAACTCCTATGACAGCAATCCCTACCCCTACAGTTGTCTGATTCCACTCTGTAAAAGTGTCAAGGACGTTATCAGACAATTTGTAGCCTACTATGAATAATATGAGTCCAGGTATGCCAAATAATAGCAACGGATGTCGTGATTCAAGCATCCAGTAAAACAACTGTGCAAATTTTGAGGCAGTTGCAAGAGACTCTCTTTGTTGAACGTTCAGCGGAGGTTTGGATTGCAATACTCTAACTCGAATTTCTTCACTCAGTTCCAACGGGGCGTCAGAAGGGTTTGCTTCAGAGAGAACTTTCAGACCTCTTTTTGAAGCTGCAAGGTGCGATACTATGCCTTCAGAATATCTTATTTCGTTTGGATCAGTTTTTTCATTTCCTTTTGAGAAAAAGGACATATGAACATCCCAATTATCCCTAGTTCTGTTAACTAGCAATGGCATATCCCGTAATTTGAATTCTCCAGTGATATGTATCATGAGAGTGTTTGTATGGGGATTATTCTCTAGTAAATGGCTAGCAATGTTGGGGGCGACCATTTTTCCATCGAACGTTACTACGGGACAGTCTACTCGTTCTGCCAGTTCGATTGTAGAATCTTTGCTTCCCAAATCAAGTAGAATCACGTCATCAGACATCTCTCTAGCGCGCACTACCAAAGATACCAAACGTAACTCAAAATCACTACCCATTAATACAATACGTAGCGAGTCCATAAACTCCCGTCAATGTTCACAGCAATGAAGTTCTTGGAGGTTATATTTAACAAAAAGGCGTTTTGATGATGATACTTGGATAATCATGACAATATTCCGATTGCTTCATCTAGAACGCTTTGGTTGGCCCAATATGTTTTATTTTTCCATACAGTTTTTCCATCACCATCAAGAATTGTTAACGAGGGTGTTGCTGGATTTTCAAACGCTGCTGAGTAACTCATCTCAGTTTCATTATTTCTTTCAACGTCAATCGCTGGCTGATCCTTAACCGGAATTACAACGGGCCATAGGGATTCAGTAGTTTTGTTAGATGTTGCATATACATCGATAACTTCCTCCCTAGTCTCGAAGGATGGATACCTGTGAACTGTGATTATTCTAGTATCATTTGAAATGTTTCCATCACGCATGTGATTTGCTATGAACTCTGTCCAATCATGGCAGCCAGAGCATCCAGTCGACACCCACAATATCATGGTTTTTTCACCATTTGCGTCTAGTAGAATATCCATTTCATCTCCTCTGTCAATATCTCTAGC
>DAZU01000105.1:3091-3494 GCA_002507425.1 Euryarchaeota archaeon UBA53 | reverse complement strand
AAATGATGTAAATGCAAACCCAATCGACATTGCAGCGGTAGTTGTATGGAGAGTTTATGATGCTGCTGAAGCTATGTTCGAAGTTGAGAATTACGGACACTACGTCCAAATACAAAGCGAAGCAGCATTAAGAGAAATGGCAACAAAGTATCCATATGATGCAATTGAAGAAAAAGACATTGGCGGAATAACACTATCCAGCCACCAAGATGAGATCGCTAAACAACTTCAACAATCAGTCGAGGCAAGACTAGCAAGAGCAGGTATACAGGTTTTGGAAGCTAGAATCAGTTACCTTGCTTACTCTACTGAAATTGCTCAAGCAATGCTAAGGCGCCAACAAGCTAGTGCAGTAGTCGCTGCTCGCCGTGAGATAGTTGATGGTGCGGTTGGAATGGTTGAA
>DAZU01000105.1:0-2772 GCA_002507425.1 Euryarchaeota archaeon UBA53 | reverse complement strand
TGCGGTTGGAATGGTTGAACTAGCGCTTGAGCAACTGAGCACTAAGGGGATAATCGAGCTAGATGAAGACAAAAAAGCCACCATGGTAAGTAATCTATTGGTCGTGCTCTGTTCTGAAACAGATACTACACCAGTTGTCAACACTGGAAGTCTGGGTAATTGAGGTGAAAAAAATGAGAACTGAAACCAAAGTTGTTTTAATATTCGGAGTAGTATTCTTTCTCCTAGGTATAGGAGCGTTCGCGCTTGGTGTTGGATCAGCAGAAGACATCGAAGATGAATTGAAAAAATATGAAATTAAAGGAGAGAATACTGGGGCAATAGAAATCGACGATAGTGACGGACTCGGAGAGGCGGGTCTTACTTTTTGGGTTAAAGGAGTCTATGAAGATACGGACATGAATGGCTATTGGGACGTGTGTGACAACACAGAGGTTACAGTCACTGCTAAGCCAAGTGTTACTGAAGCATGGGCAGAAAACGCCTCCATTTCTAACGGAGATTTCTATTATGAGGTAATCCATGACCACGATGGAAATGAAACCTCAGACTGTTCGGCAAATGAGAGAAATAAGAATAATGAAAGGCAGGACCAAGGTCTTGTGAAAATTGGTCGGGCTTGTTATGGATGCACGTCTGGAACTTTTGAGTTTGAGTCAAATCAAAACGTTTGGGTAACCTATGATGACAAAATTGGAGAAGAAGTTGTTGAAGATATACTAGGAGCAATCGCAGGCACTGTTGGCGGTTCAGGTCTGATGTGTTGTGGAGTATTATTCCTGATTATTGGCGGAATATTAGCGCTTACTTTGAAGGACAATGATCAGCAGCAGGTAATCTACATGCCTCCTAACAACAACATGATGGTAAATCCAAGTGTTACACAAATGACATCTCCTCAATTTGAAGAGCCAAAAAAGTATGATATGCCACAAACAACCCAAATGACACAGCCAACATATAACCAGCCTCCAAAAGGCGGCCTGTAGTCAGGTGGTATGATTGGAGTCCACTAAATTAATCAATTTGGTTATTCCAATATTGCTATTGGGATATACTGGGTTTTGCTGGGTAAAGCAGGGTTGTCATGCCCGAGGCAGAGGTTGGATAACAAGATATGAAGCACCCAAAACGTTTTGGTTTAACATCATATTTTTATCAATCATAAGCATAGTAATGA
Source organism: Euryarchaeota archaeon UBA53 (assembly GCA_002507425.1). GTDB lineage: Archaea > Thermoplasmatota > Poseidoniia > Poseidoniales > Poseidoniaceae > MGIIa-K1. The sequence goes on along the minus strand of DAZU01000105.1, from coordinate 1,592 downwards.
TAGTTTGGAATTTCATACTCGCAGGTAGGTGATTACCTGAAATCTGGAAAATGCCCGAAATGTGGAAGCATAAGCTTAACCACAGAAAGGAGAGCAAAATTCCAGGGTACTGAAGGTCTAATGATGATTGCTTGCAAGCAATGTAGATATGTAGAAATGTATATTCCAGATGCTGAAGAAAAAGCAAAGCAAAGTAGAAATTTTTTAATTTTACACTTGTGTATATGGATTCCTGTCATCGGTATATTGTATTACACATTTAGCTCGTTTTAATACAAATCTGGGGCTCTGAAATATTTTGGGTTGGTGAAATGGTATTACTAAAACCTCAGATAACAATCCAAGAAAACCATTTGATGGCAAAACCGGATTCAATCTCTGATATCGATAAAAAAAAGATACGACGCTACGATATTGACTGGCTTCGAGTGATACTATTCGCCCTATTAATATGGTTCCATTATGCTGTTTTCTCCCTTGACCAATTAGAGGGTGAAAGTAGTGAAATGGAGATTTTTAATTTCCCGTTATTTATCATAATAGGAGTAATGCATCAATGGCGTTTAGCTGCGCTATTCGTTATCTCTGGCATGGGTACAGCATTCGCATTTAAACGAAGAACTTCGACTACATATCTCAAAGAAAGAGCAAGTAGATTAGGAATACCTTTGGTATTCGGAACTTACATTCTTTGGATAGGTATTCTAGAACCAATCGAAACTACGGGACTGTTATTCACTATATTTCCAGGATCTGAAAGTATGCCATACGGTCATTTGTGGTTCATATACAATCTACTAATTTACTCAATAATTCTAACACCAATATTTTCCTTGATAAGAAACAATCCAGATGGTGCTGTGGTCTCAACTGTAAGAAAGATAATCAATATCCCATACGGTATTGGTCTAATGATCATACCTAGTCTAATACTCGGTTTAAACGCAATATTGTTCAAACCTTGGGGATTTGGAGAGGTTGGAATGTGGTGGGAATTTCCCAGATACATGTTGTATTTCTTATTTGGATATTTACTGATTAGTGCCAAGAATGATTATTTCAAAGTCATAGATCAAATTCGCATCCCTGTTTCTATCTCCGTCCCTATTCTTGCTTTCTTGTGGTATGTCGTTAATGACACAAGTCCAATTCCTAACATAATGGCTGGTGGCTGGTCCGAACAGGGATGGTCGGCGTTCTCACAAAAGACCATTATTGCAGGTTTAATACAGGAATTCCATGCATGGTTTTGGTGTTTGTTCATATTTACTTGGGCCTCAAAGTTCCTCAACAAGCCAAGTAAATCATTAGCATACCTAAACGAAGCAGTGTATCCAACCTACATTGTTCATATGCACTTGACTTTCCTTCCCATCGCTATTTTCGGCCTGTTTGGTGTTGGGTATTATCTTGGAATGGCAATAGGAACAATACTGGTTATGGTTGGTGTAATGGTATGTTTTGAAATTGTTAGAAGAGCGAGATTTACTCGTATCCTGTACGGAATTAAAGGAGGAAAAAAAGAGCTTATGCAGATGTTCCCATATTACATGACTGAGGAGAAGTCCGTACAGATATTGATAGAGGTAATT
>DAZU01000029.1 GCA_002507425.1 Euryarchaeota archaeon UBA53 | reverse complement strand
ACATGAATTTTATTCGGGTCTTCAGCAGTTAGTATTTCTCCATCTAAACTACTAGTAATTGTAAAAGTAAAATCATCACCGTCGTAATCCACACTATTTCTTAAGTCGACTACAATATCATCACTTGAGTTATATCCAATTGAAAAATCTGGACTTGTTATTTCCAATTTTGGAGCCGAGGGGACAACTTCTATTGACACCGATGTCCTGATCTGTTCGTTGATTCCATCACTCAAAGTTAGTGTAATATTGTGAATTCCGCTTGAAAGATAGCCCTCAAAAATCAACCAATCGGTCCCATTTTCTTGTAGTATTCCATCCTTATCAGATTCCCACCTGTAGATTAGGTATTCCGAGCCTGTTGCCGGCTCTCTATTGGAGCAGTGCCATTCGATACCAATGGGAAAAGTTGTGCAAGCGCTATCCCAATCCCCTGAGCCTGAAGAATTAAATTCAAATTTGTGATTTGAAGGATAGGTCTGATTTGAGATTGGGTTACTAATAACGGATTTTGGGGGACTGTTTTCAACTCGTAAGATTGACGAATTTTGACTTGTAGTATTGAGATGCTCCATTCTGCCATCATTAACACTAAGAGTGATTACGTGATTTCCTCTACTTAGATATCCTTCCCAACTGCTTTCGTTTGAAATTATACCGTCAAGTGAACTTTCCCAAAGATATGAAATTTCATCCCCCTCTGGGTCAAAAGATGTGCTTGTTAAATTAATGATATCCTCAGAGTAATTTCCTATTCTGAAAATCTCAAAAGAGGATACAGGGACTTCGTTATACAATTCAACTGGTAGAACGTAATCCACTGGTTGGTTAACACCGTCACTAACCGATAAGGTGAGATCAAACGAGGATTGCGACATATTGGCAAAGGAAATCAATCCAACACCACTCTCGCAATTTGTGACCAGTTGAGTGTTTCCTGGCCAACTCCATGAACAAACCAATTCGTCACCTTCAGGATCATACGTTCCATTCAATGAAAATATCACAGGTTTTGTTATTGGACTAATCAGTTCACCCCAAGGAGATAAGCTGGGGTCGATTTCTACAACAATTGTAGGTGGCAAATTTGCTAATTCGATGACACGTTGCTCAGTTTCACAATACGTTGGATCACATACTTCTAAGGTGATTGTATGAATGCCATCGCTCAGGGAGATAGCAGGAACACTGTCCTGAGAATTTACTGTGAAGGTTGTATTTTGAATACCTTGACCCTCTGTTAATTTGCCATCAATTGAAGAAGTCCACGTGTAAGTTAACACATCATAATCCAAATCCCAAGATCTTGAGGCATTGAAATTGACTTCAGATTGTGAAGGATATACCATCTGATCAACTGGTGAATCCCATATAACGAACGGTGGCTGATTTTGCAAAGGCAAATGACAGTAAACAATACGGTTTTTATCAAGGATAATATTGCTGGAATTTGTTACTGCATCGTAGGTGCAAGAAATTGTAACATTTGTGTAGGGTGTTTCCCCGTTACTGAAGTATTTCTTACCACGTAAATCGCCAAATGTTATCCAGCCAATATCATTTGTTGAGTTGGAAATTGTTGTTTCCAGTTGATCGAAGCCTAGGTTAACAGTAGCAGCGGGAACGCCGTTGGAATTGTTATTGATGACCCATACTTGAATATCCCATGCCTCCTCAATCCAACCATTGCCTAGTATATTTGCAATCGTGTAGTTAAGGTTCACAGGTTGGTTGAAATGTAAATGTGATTCTGAATCGAGATTCATTATGTGAGACCCTTCATCTTCAAAGTTTGACCAGTTAAGTTCAACATTTACAAAATTAAGTTCGCCAGTACACTCGTTCTTGATTATGTTACCTTCACCATATAGTTGGTCATGATTTGAAAGATTAAGACATCCCGATCCGCTAAGGTTTGCATTTGATAGAATACTTTGACGCTCTAAATTATGACTTGCATCCCATTCCAAACCTGAGTGTGAACCCAACATATCAAGACCATTTATTACACCCTCTGCTCCTTGAATAGTAATCGCTGGACCTGTTGAGTTCAAACTCGTTGTAGTATTATGAAAATGGAACAATCCCCCCTGAACTCCAACATTAAGTCCGCTATTGTCAACTGCAATCGCAGGCCCTGACAACGGATTATTTACCTGCAAATTTCGGAGGTATAGGTCAACTGAATCTCTAACTACCACTCCTCTCGCATCGTTTGTTGAAGTGCATTGAAGACAAGATACATCGCCTGATCCTGTTTCTATATCATTAGCTCTGTTGAACTCTAGTCCTGCATCCTGATTTTGTTCGGATGTAACATTTGAAAGATATACATATCTTGCATCATCTATATGCACACCTGAATCTGCATTGTTCTTTACATGAAGTCCATCTATTATGGTGGCTGCCCGTTCTAGATAGAAACCTTCCATTCCGTTGTTGTGAAGATACCAATCGCTACCTTGAATCGCGCCTCCATTCCTAGCATAAACACCTGGCCCTGTTGAGTTTGAAATCTCTAAATCATTGAAACTAGCGGCGAAGTAAGACGAGCGAACAGAAATACCCGCAGCATTTGCACCAGTCCCAGAGCCACCAGAATTATTAATTGTTATATTGTTAAATTCTGTTGTTGAATCGACAAAAAATAATTGAATCCCTACTGCATCATTATTGCCAAGATAAGCGTCTTCAATCCAAGCCCCTGTCGCATTAATTTCGATTGCAGCTGTTGCTATACCAGGTGTTTTAGCGTCCGGACCTCCGGTTCCTAGAATCGTCAATCCTTCGATTATAGCACTTTGATAATTAGTGTAATTTGTTCTATCATCTTTGTCCAAAATCATTGCTCTGTACATGGAATTGGTTATTTCTAAATCCCTTATTACTGCCCTAGTCAATGACCCGTCAGTCATATGCCGAATAATCACCCCGTGATCTGATTTGTCGATTACTGCTTCTTCAATAAGCGGCACACTATCTTCTACCCAGATGCCTGCGGCTTGGGCAAGTGTTGCCCCACTCACATTTTGAATGGTGAGATTTCTAATAATTCCACCAGAATTACCCCACATGTTAAGCCCTCTAGTGATAGTATCTTTGATTGTAAGACCGTCAATATTAGGTGCTGAGCCTGCTCCAATTGACAATCCTATACCGTAACGCCAATAAGCGGGAAATACCCAATCCTGACCTGCTTCGTCAATAACCAAATCACGGATAATGGGTGTTGCAGAATTGAACAAATCTACACCAACATCGTCAGGATTCCAAATAGTTACGTTTGCTAGGTAAGGGTCAGAATTGTATACCGTTATACCGTAAGTTGAATGAATTATTGATGCATTGTCTATTTTACTACCTCTACCGTTAGACGAGGAGTTGAATTGGATTCCCATATGGTCTCCGCTACCTGAGTAATCGAAATATACCGGGCAACTTTTCGTGCCCTCTACTATAATTCTGCCCTCTACATAAATTCGAACTCCACTAGACATGGTCACATTTGTACATGCTGAAATCGTCAATTCATCAGTTACGGGAATTGTGTGGTGGTCATTCAATAAGATTGTTCCAGACCATGAGGTTTGTGAACGTCCAGTAGTTTGTTTTTCATCATTGTCATGTAACGCAATTGGGGCTGAGATTGACATTAGATACAAAGCGAGGATAGCAATCGCTGTTGCATTGAGTCTCCTCACCATAGAAACATTACCAATCCCATGACATTAGAAGTATTCCCTTGTATGGTTTGATATTGATTATCTAACATTTCACTTAAGTTGGTAAGTTTACAGCATACTATGCATAAGTTCGCTCGCTTTCTTGGAAGCAAGCGGACATAGTGACAATTTCCAAAGTGAAACTGCTTCCGACATTGATGAAATTGGATTGTGGGTTTTGTATTTTGCTCGTAAATACCATATGATTGCGCTTAATCTTCTGGCACTAATAAGAGATGCTTGTGCTTCACTAGACGGCATTTCAATCCGATTTAATAAATTAACAGCACGTGAATTATCGCATCTAAGTACTAGTGCAATTTGTAACATCTTTGACCTCAATCCAGATTTCGAGAAAACAGAGTTAACCAGTTTTTCAAACGATGGCGAGTTTTGGGGTGTTTGTGCTATTTCGGACCTCAATCGGAGGGAAACTAATTGTGCGTCACTCGGATGAGTTAATGATTCTAGATCTCGTCTTATTTTATCTGCACTCGCCCAATTTTGATTTGCAAGAAAGTATGCATGGCGTATGTGAGCAATGGATACAAGTATTGTTTTCCTAATTTTTAAATCCAAATCAGATAAATCAATTCTGTCTAATATGTCTTGTATATCATACTCAATTGGTTCTCCAGGCAATCTATCATCAAGCCTCCTCGTAGCCTCAGAGAGAAGTAACTTGTAATCAGCTTCAGACGGGAGATTTACCTTCTTTCCACCTTCAAGGATTGAGATTCTGTAATCAAGGTCAATTGCGTTACAATTTTTTAAATGGCTTTTAGCGACACTGACCTCACCCCTTTCGATTGCAATGGATGCTGCAAGCCTGTGCAAATTTTGAGAAGGGGATTTGAAAAGCGCACTAGATACAAGACTAGCGAGAGCTGCGCCTGAATTTACCATAAGAGATTCTGCGTTGTCTAGAAGAAGTGATTCCACATCACCTCCGGAATGTATTATGTGGTATATCTCCACTAATCTTGCTATATCACCGTCCACTTTTGACCAGTATTCCGCTGCTTTCCGATAGTCAGATTTAGTCAACATTGCTGATCTAACATTTCGCACCAAATGGTGCAATTCAACACCACTATTCACCCATCTCAAGAGGGCAAAATCATCCAGATAATTTAGAAAGTTTTGATGCTCTAGAAGTTCGGCAGGAACAGGTACCGGTAACAGAGATAGCTCATCCAAGGCACATATCTCGTTGCCTAATCCAGATAGTACTACCTCTTGCACCCATTTTTGTAAATCTGCGCCTGATTCTGGTAAATCGGAATTTTCATCATACATCTGCATAGCAAGAGGGTGACATCCCAATCTTTCAGCAATTTGATATGGATTTTCCAAATCATTTGGAAGTAAATTTACAGCATATTTGGTCTCTAGGGGCATTACTTCAACAATTTCAAACCCTTTGTCAATCACAAGAGGGGCCCTGCTAGCCAAAATCAGATTTGTTGCTTTTTTTGCAAAGGATTCTAAATCTTTCAAATGGCGTTGACTAATCTCTTGTAATTCGTCCAATATAAGGACTTCATTTTTTGTTTCGTTTAATACTGCACTCACTGAAGTATAATTTAATTTCCAGTCCTGAAATATTTCTGTGACATCTTTGAATTTGTCCATGCTTGCATAGCGAACAATTTTTCCATCAGTTGAGTAATCTTCCGCTAGAGTGCGCAGAATTGAACTCTTACCAATTCCTGGTAGTCCCGTAATTATCAATTTGTTGTAAGACTTCAATTCATCTATCAAATCACCTCTACCATGAAGCGTTATTTTTGGTGGAAGATTGCCGTAGATAGTGCCCAATTTCATATTTTTAGGATGTTCAAGCCCATCACATTCTTCTCTTCCAAAGTCAGTAATGTGATATACACTGCGTTTTCTATTTCCGCCACCAACTACGTGGGCTTTACGTTCTGTGATTAGGCCTTTAGATACTAACTCTTTTAATGGCGAGTGAAGGGCTGAACGCACTACACCTAGGTGTTCGGAAAGACCAGGAAGGCAGATAGCTCTCGGAACATCCCATGCCAATTCTAAACTGGAGGGGAATGAAGAAAGACGGGTCAAAATTCTGCCTTGTGGACCCGTTAGCATAAATCAACCCCGAGATTCATCAATGATGTTTCTTCCTCTAACATGATTGCGATGTATTCTTCACTGTAATCTAACACATATCAGTCATGCCGGTTACTTTGGACATGGTCGACCTTCCGGCAAAGCCCGGTGTTTATCTATTTCGAACTTCAAATCAAAGGGTTCTATATGTTGGAAAGGCGACAGTCCTAGCACAAAGAGTAAGGTCTTACTTTTCTTCAAATCCTGACAGGGCAATGATTCCAGAATTAGTAGATAGGTCTGATGAAATTGAATGTATAGTAACAAACTCTCCTCATGAAGCCTTAATTCTAGAACGACACTTGATCAGACAACATAGACCAAGGTTCAACTCAATGCTTAAAGATGACAAATCCTACCCATACTTAGCCCTTACAAAAGAAGAATTCCCCCGTATTCTGTATACTAGAAATCCACCCGAAAACTCGTGGAGGTGGGGTCCTTTTCCAAATGCTAAAGCCGCAAAACAGGTAATACAATTACTACGCAGATATTTCGGAATTAGAGATAAGGATTGTCATGGGAAGGAAGGTTGCATGGCCAGACATATTGGATTATGTAGGGGACCTTGTGTTGACCCTGAAGGATATCCTAAGATAGTTAGAAACGTGAGAAAAGTGTTAAACGGCAACGCAAGCGACTTGATTGAGGAATTGGGCAAAGAAATGGATGAATATTCCAAGACTCAACAATTCGAAAAAGCAGCCTACATTAGAGACATGATTAAGTCTGTTAGAAGTGTTACAAATCAGCAAGTTATCTCGTCAAAAGTTTACAGGGAATGTGATGCAATAGGCTTAGGCATCAAAGGTGATTTAGCAGCCATTGTGGTTTTGCATGCAAATGAAGGAGTTATCAAAGGGCAAGAAACGTGGCCATTGATTTACGGTGGAGACGAGGGTGATTCGATTTCCCGATTTATAGTAGACCACTACGCTAATAGAAAACCTCCAAAGATACTTCTGACTCCAATACCTATTTCAGAGACAATTCACAACTGGCTGAATGAGAGAAGAGAAGGGCTTGTCGATGTAAGAGTTCCTATGAGAGGAGATCTTGTAACACTCAAAAATCTGGCAAAACAAAACGCGCTAATGCAAGTTGAAAGGCTGGCAAACAAATCTTCTGGATCACTTGAACAAAGGGCTGCTGATGAGGGAGCGAAAATACTTGATATGAATTCACTGAATCATATTGTTTGTTTTGATATGGCACAGTTTCTAGGTGAGTCTAGGGTTGGAGCAAGTATTTGTCTTCGAAATGGAAAGCCATCAAAAAAAGAGTATAGAACATATACTGTAAAGGGCGATGCATTGGACGACTTGCGAATGATGAGTGAAGTGGTTGAAAGATGGATGAAGAGAGTTGAAGACTGGCCAGATCTTCTGCTTATCGATGGTGGTCAAACCCATTTATCAATAATCTCAAAACTCTTAGAGAAAAATGGCGTTAGAGATAAACTAGAATTGGCTAGTTTGGCAAAAAGGGAAGAAACAATTCACCGAGACAATAAGGATGACATTATACTTGATAGGAGGGGAAGAGTACTCGTATTTGCCAGAGATGAGGCGCACAGATTTGTCAATAAATTTCATCGTAAAAGTCGCTCAAAAAAGCGTCTTTCAGATCCGCTAGAAGCGGTAAGTGGACTTGGTGCCAAAAAATTGCAAGCGCTATTGCGGCACTTTGGCGGGCGGCAAGGTATTTCGCACGCAACTATTGGTGATTTGAGAACTGTTCCGGGCATTGGTCCTTCGTTGGCGCAAAGAATCTATGATTCACTACACTAATTCCAGTAATCATCATCATACAAATCAAAATCTGAAGTTTTCTTAACAGTCGGGTCATACCCCGCACTCAAAGCAGCGAAATCAGCGTCTGAGAGACCTCCCTTGCCGGTTGAAATAATCTTAGTTTCAGCCTTCTTTTTCTCTTCTCTCTTACGTTTTTTCTTCTTTCTTCTTGCCCTTACACGCCAAATAATCAAAGACAGTAAAATTGCTGGATAAATCCAAATTTGAGAGAGAACGTAAAACCACGAAATCTCAATCGTAAATGAAAACTCCTCTCCGGCAGATAAAGACTCTAAAGAGAGGATGATTTTCTGTCTACCGTTTTCTTCACTTACCTTTTCCCAACCGTTTGCAGTTTGGAAGTCTTTCAACGTTATACCATCAGGTAAAGTAAAACTAATTTGACCCTTCAACTCGGTTTGAGTATCTTCATCTAATTCCAAATTTGTTGCTGATATTGAAGGCTCGAAAGAATTCCCATTTTTGTCGATATTGATCCCAGAGCCACTCGTCTGCAAAAACTGCAACCCAATGTTTGTAAACACGTCCTTGAATCCGTTTATGGCTGCTATTAATGGGCTTTGAATTTCAGTTGTCACACCGAAGACAGGATTGCCGTCGATGATTCCAGACCAACCATTATTTACTCCTGCTTCGATTGTGAATTCTGGAATCTTTATCGAAAGAGTGATCGGAGTCTCATCACCCATTGAAGCCCCGATACCGCCTAGGTTATCTAGCGAAGTTATTAATTGAATGTCTGACAAATCAAGTCCAAAATCAGAGCTTTCTTCGCTGGCTTCTTTGGCTTTTTGATGCAAGCAATCTGTAATTAAAATACCAAATCTTTCTACAAAATCCTCAAGCCCCTGTGTCGTTAATGATATGTTGATTGTTCCGCATTCTCCAAAATCATGCAAGATATATTCTGGCTCCGCTATTCTCGATCCTAAATCAAAAGCAAGACGAATCAAATCTGAGGGTATAGCCTCCATCGAAACCGAGTTGTTTCCCGACTTTAACTCATCCAAAACATCCTGCGGAACTTTGATCCTGTAAACATCAACAGATGCAGAAAAAGATGCAGTTAAATCAATACTTGGACCCCATTCATTAAAGTTTAAATCGCTAATATCAAGGTCAATATCAGAATCTATGCATGACCAGTCGACAATTTCTGAAGAGCAAATTACATCTCCTGAAGAATCAAGAATTGGATGTCTTGGGTCGTATGCATCTGGGCCAGACATAGTGATTGATAATTGGTCTTCTCCGACTGTTCTCTCAACCAACCTAATCGATTGGTCGCCTGTTGCAGATTGTAGCCATGAGGGCAATACTATTTCTAACTCTAATTCAGTAGGTGGAAGGTCTTCAGGAATCATATCTTGCAGAATATCTTGCCCAAAATCAGCTTCGATAACCAAACCTGAATCTAGTAATTTCTGCAAGTCACTCTCTCTGACAGGGTCGATAATCTCTCTTAGGTCATCGTCTTGAATTTGCTCCTTTATCAAGTCTAACAGTTGCAATGAAAATGTGCTTGAAGTAGCTTTTAGATAAACAGGATTGCTTCCATCCATTGCGCTAGGACCAATTATGCAGTAATTAGCCTCTACTCCAATAGGGAGGTTTTCTGGGCAAGAATTGTGAGTGTAATTTAGCCCGCCTGGCTCAACAAACAAACCTTCAGTCTGAGAGTCTGAGACCCACTCAATTTCTCCAATTTGAATATCACTAACATCTGAGACAGCTTCTTCTATTGCATCTCCAACTAATTCGATGGGGAAATTATCAGTAAAATTATCTAAATCTACTAAATCACTGTGATATGCAAGTCTGATTCCGTCTGAGGTTACCCATGGAATTTTTGCATTTTCAGTGATATCCACTATTGATATACCCCAGTCAGACATTGTTGTTTCATCTAAGTGCTTTATCCCGGTGACAATATCTATGTGAGCTGAACTCTCATCAGATAAGTCAAGAGTTATTTCTAAAGTTATACCAGTATCATCGGGCAAAATTTCAACGCTATTAGTTTGGGTTGAGTTTCTGTGGCCGATCTCTACATTGACCGTTTGAGATATACGTTGTCCAGTTATTGGTGCATCAAGGTTGTTTATCGTCCACTGGGCTGCCATGTACGATGGTGGACCGGACTTAACAATCTGAATACCTGTGGAGTCAACGGATTTAACTGTCGCAAAATCTGGGGGGTTAATTTCAAACACCGATGAATGACCTGGCTCGCTGAATAAGTCAAATTCAGATGTTATATCTGAGCCCATCACCAACATTCCTCGATACACCCTCTCAAGCGTTAAAGGATCTACTGACCCAAGATTAAACGTCGAGGTAGAGAGTGTAACACTCGCCGAAACTGTGAAACAAATTGGAGGGTCAAATACATTGTTAGATAGTCCGGCTTCTTCTTGTGTATCCGTATCTTTATCATCGCTACATGTTGTAGTAATCCCAGAATTTGTTATCGAATTGATGTAACTGGTAGAGATTTGGTTTACAGTCCCAAAACCAGAATTTAGCAATTCCTGTATTGTATCATTAACCTCCATAACAAGCTTTTGTTTAACAGTTGGAGTCCCCGGGCCAGCAGTGGTTTGATCAAAGTAATTCCTGATTAAATCCGCAGGAGCTCCATCCTCCGCACTCATACCTTCAGCTGCCAAGGCAGCATTCATCAATGCGCCATCTAATCCTAATGATGAGCGATTAAACTCATGCAACGCCCAAGACATTTGCATATTTATTGTAGAGGTGTCGACCAAATCGAACTCGTAAACTCCAACTATCCAATCTTGTTGATTCGGGGTTCCATCGTCTGACTTATCCCAAGAATCACA
>DAZU01000037.1 GCA_002507425.1 Euryarchaeota archaeon UBA53 | reverse complement strand
AACGCAGGGCTTGGTCCCGCAGTTACCGTCAAAGCACACCTCGAAGGGTACCCTAGAGTAGCAGACTCTGTGATTCTCTCCACTAACGTAATTCACGTGTTTGGACTCGTTGCGGACGCAGAGATGACAGAAATATCGGCCAACCCTGGTGACACATGGATAATTCCAACCACGGTTTCGAATGTAGGAAATGGTCCTGACAGGTACGATCTAAGGCTTGGACGAGTCTATGATTCGGAAGGAGTTAATGTCCCATGGGACATAGACATCCCGAGGAATTTGCTAACCGAATTAACAAGGAATACATCTCAAACAATCGACTTGACTATAAATGTCCCAGCACAAGTTGAGGCTGGAGATTACACAGTACTTGTTCAAGCGTTTAGCGAAGAGGACTATCCTGATGACACAGGTCACCGAACCCGCTTACGAGATGAAATAATGTTCTATGTAACGGTCAATGAATTCTATGACATGCAAATAACCATGGATGAGACAATTGATAATTTAGTAAAGACAACAGCTCCCGGAAGAATAGTTGAGTATAACTTCAATATTACAAATGCTGGAAACGTGCCTGATACACCGACACTTCATAATCACACCCAAAAGAAAGATGATAATACAGGAGCAGTGGTATGGAATGTAATTCCCGGAATGGGCTCTCTAGCTGATTGGAGCGTTGAGTGGAAGATGGTGTCTTACTTGGGCGTCGATACAAAAATCGAAACCGAGTGCGTTGAATTGTTATCAACCGACGATGAAATCCCAGAGGACACCTGCATATTCATGACAGACACAGATGAGTGGAAGTTGCCAGAAATGGATCCCTATACCACTCACACTATGATAGCAACAATCCACATCCCAACAGGGGCAGAGCTGCAAACAAGAAACATAGGAATCAAGGTTACAAGTTCTGCCGGTAATATGGAAGAAGATGGCGATCACGATGATAGTCCGGAATGGGAAGGAGAAATGTTTGATACCAATGAAATAATTGTAACTTTGAGATTGAAAGCGCCAAATCTAGTGATTAAGGAAGTTTCAACCTCTCAAACAAGTAATGAGGTTGACAAAACTATACCGATTCGTGTAGTTCTTGAAAACAACGGCAATGTACACGCAACAGATATTGAGATTGTCTTATGTGAATTTGATGAATTTGACGGAGTCATAGAGAAAGAAATTCTCAAGCACGGATGTCCTGAGAATTCGATAGTAATGAGACAGACAGTTGCTGCCTTACTAGGAGAAGATGGAACGGGCGAGCCGGGCTCGGTCGAGTTCTACATGCTTTACCCAGTTTCGGCTGGAACTTATGATGTGGTTGTGGTAGTCGATCCAGAAAACACAATTGTTGAGGCAAGCGAAGGGGATAATATTGAATTAATCAGCGATGAACTATCTAGCGATTCTCCGTTCCTAGACGTTGCAGGGGAGGTTATCAGCACGTGGGCTCTACCGTTTGGTGTATTGCTACTGACCTTCTCACTGTTTGGCGTATTATACCTAGTTGGTAAAGGACGAAGAAAGGAAGTAAACGATAGACTTGCAGAACAAAGCAGTTTGATATCAGTGCTTCAAGAAGATGACAACTAGTAGTGGTTCTAATCTTCACTGGGCTTAATACCAAGCGCCGCCCACCAGGGTAGTTCTATTGATTGAGGTGCAGCAATAAACTGATTTGTTCTCTCTGCCATTTGCCGAATAACTCTAGTTCTTACTTCATCCATAAGCCTCTCACTAGCTTCACTGCCAAGTTGGAGATCTTTAGCAAATTCTTTGAAATTGAAATTCATTCCAGGGGATTCTAAGATATTGTGAATCATTAGCCGCTGTTCATATGATTCGAAGTCAGAATCGACTGTTGTTGAGACGCGCTGCTTAATTTGTTGGTGTAATGAGATTAGCGCATCCCTCTCTTTGTCAAGGCTCTCAATAGCTTTGGAGATTGCGCTTAAGTGGTGAGCACCCTCCCCAACTCCAATTTTTTTTCTACCACTAACATCTTCAGCAATACCTACAACTTCTCCTTTTAGTTTGCTAGATAATTTCAGTGGCCCTCCACTAGGTAAAATTCTCTTACTACACAGAAATAGATCCGGCCCTAGGTCGATTCTAATCGATAGAGCTTGTTGAACGTGATAGATGTTTTTAGGCGGCCCACCTTTGTTGCTTGCAACCTTTATTTTTACGACAAATTCGGCTTTTTCAAGCATCTTTAGATGTTTCATAACGGCCTGTTGTGAGATACCGATCTGCTCAGCTAACTGAAGAGGGTAGTGCGGCTCTCTAACCAACCTTTCCAGAATAGCTCTGCGCGCTTTGTTTTGCAATATTGCCAAGGCTTGATCAAGGTCAGCCATAACTCCACAACCAGTGGTTACATAATGCGGTCACCTATGAACCCGTCGCATAGAGGTTAAGATTCGTCCCAATTCTTCCAAGACTCATCCTCAGGCGGCTTTTCTGGTGTATGTGCACTAGCGCTGTAAATTGAACCAGTCGATTTTGCCTTTGATACCGCAGTCGGCCGAGTATCTGTATTAGAGAATGGACTAGGAACATTTGGTTTATTTTGTTCAATGTTGGGAGTCTCTCCCCTTACCAGTTTGTATACCTGATCTGTTGTCAAAATATCTTTTTGTGTGCCTTTGATGAAACTCTCTTCTTGGCTCATAATGTCTGTTACTTGGTCTTGCATTAGGGTAACGCTAGAGCTTTTGTTCTTGTTTATTGTCATCAGAATCCAACCAAGAGGGAATATGAATGCACCCAAACAACAAGCACCTAGTGTTGTGATGAGACCTTGATCTGTTACCATGTCTAGAATAACAGCATCTCCATTTGTGAGGTAAAGTACATTATTGCACTGCTCACCTTGTTCACATTCAATGATGATTGTGATGTTAGTTTTTTTCTCAATATCTAATTTAGTAATCTCCGTAAATTCGGTATCAGCAGCCATCGCTTGGAAGTCAGTAGAACAACCTTCAGGCACTCGATCCTCCTGATCTTCTCCATCAGCGTAAAGGAACTTGATAGTGTAGTCGTCATCGCTACCCTCTAGATTAACCACCCAACATCCAGGTTCGATTTCCATCCTGTTTTGTTGCCCATACAACGCTGTGTGATCGCTGGTTTCTCTAGGATCATAATAATCATTGAAATCATCAAGAAGGTATGAAAACAACCCGGCTCCAATTAATCCGAGGACTAATCCGGAAATCATCAGCCGTTTGGGCCATGGTGACGCTTCCTGCTCAGGCTGCATATTGGATGCTAAACGTCAATATATTTTCAAGCAAGCGGCTTTATGCTAAACCCATCTCACCCAATTTTTCTGGAAGATAGGTGTCTGTTACGAAGTCTAGCCCGTATTTTGCTAATGACTGTTGTTCGGCCTTCTTACCTACCTCAAGCATCATATTGATTTGATCTTGCCACCATCCATCAGCAAATCGTGGATCCGACAATTCGGCATTGAGTGCTTCTATATCCTTCTTCGACAACTCGTCAGCGGGTAAATCATAAGCCAATATATCATCGGCAGTGATTCCTAGATATGTTGCAGAAGGTGTGGCTAAATATTCTGAAATGTGGGCGGTCTTAATTGCGCCATAAGCGATTGATGCAAAAATCCTGAACGACCACGGGTCACCGTCAAGGAATACTACAACAGGTAGATCCCACTCTTCATTCATACGTTTGATAATTCTCCGAGTTGAGCGTGCGGGTTGACCTTTGAGGTGTATTAGTCCACATTTGTAATCCTCATCAAATCCATTTTCAATTAATCGGTCAAACATACCTCCGGTTTCAATCGCCATCAAGAAATTTACATCATGCTCTTTTAATTCAATTTTCTCAATCTCCACATTATACGGTACGCCATATCCAGAATCTCCAACGTCATCTCTAGCGTTAATTGTCATCCATTGCCCTCTCCGATTTAACTCGTTTACAGTGATATTTCCAATCATTCTAGCACCATCCTCTTCCGGCCTTAATTTGAAATCCTCTCTAAGGCATGATGTGACAACTTCAAGGTCTTCTGCAAGATTATTTGACTCATTTTGACTTCCAAACTTTCCAAGGCCCCAGCCTTCAGAAATATAGTACATTTCTCTCAGTGTGGAAGATTTCCCGGCTTCAATCATCTCTTCAATAAATTCAACCACGTGTAAGGCGCGCAGCAGATTTTTTGCAGATCCTAGGCTTGTAGCATCTCTAGTTGACCGCTTTTTGCCGTATTTGTATACACCTAATTTTCTATCAAATCCGATATTATTCTTGGTTCTAACAGGTAGTGTCATTGTTGGAGGCTCTCCTTTCACAATTCTGTCATACATTTCCTCAACAACTGTGTGCAATCTAGTTTTAGTAAGTTCTGGATCGTTTACTCGTGCCATTAATTATCCCCTCCGAATAAGGTTGTTTGATTCGTATCTCCTTCAACTACTCCCGCTGGTTCGTATTGAGTTTCAGGATTCTCTTCTTCACCAACCTCAACTACCGCTTCCGCTAGAATCTTCTCCTGGTTACGAATTTCTTCTAACATCTTTTCATCAAGTTTAGTTGCCCCAATCACATCTTGGCTACCCCGGAAAAAGACTTCCGTTTCTGTCCAATCACCTTTCTCTAGATTGCTTAGCGAGTAATTAATCTCGGCTTTTTGGCCAGGGTCCAATGTTTCAATCTTCCAACCCCATATTCCCATAGTTTCCTTTCTGCCTCCTCTTTCGTTCGCAGTCATTACAGCTCCTGATTTTTCAGGCCAGTTGACTAATATCGAGTAACTTCTCGCTCTGGAGGTGTAATTGAACAAAGTGATTGAAACATCGGTTTCTTTTGTCTCTCGGTTCCAAGTAGTAGACTCATTACAGATTACGGCACTCATTATTCTTGTAATCGATCCGGCTAATTCTGGCACTGGTCTTTCGAGTATTGAGGCCGACTTTTCAGCAATTGCTGGTAAAATATCGTTAATCAATTCAAATTTCTCTCTGGTTTTTGCCATTTTCTTCTTCTTTTCGAGATGTTTTCTCAAACCTCTCCCCATCTCAAGCATTGCTTTTCGCGATTCTTCAAAAACGAATTCGTTGTCAGAGAGAGCTTCTTTCGCTTCTGAAGTGAATTGGACGTTGGTAGATGCAAGATGGACCAATATTGCTGCGGGACCTTTTGGTACACCTTTACCTCCAGCCTGTTCGAGCCCGTATTGTCGCCAATCAACACTCTCAATAGCTTTGGTTAGTAAGCAGCCGCCTTGTTGATACATTAACGGTACACGATTGGCAAACCGTAGAATTTCGACGTGTTTGTCCGCAGCCATACCTTCACCAAATATTAGTCCAACTTCAACCTGAAATGGATTTCCATGACTCACAGTAGGAGCTCTGGTCATGGTACTGACAAATTTTGAATCAATAGTTTTTGATAGACCTTTCTTGATAAGCATTTCTTCAATTGGAGAAAGGCAATTTGTAGGGGGACTCAACAATTTAATCGGTTTTCCACCTACTAGTCTTTCACCCTGAAAAGCCTCCAATAAGGCTCTAATATGATCGGGCTTCATACTCTTTGGCTTGGTTGTTATTGACAATTCCGAGGCTTCACAGAGTTCCTTTGCAGCCCTCATCGAAACTCCAGAAAAATTTTGCCTTAGAAACACAGTTAGCCGGGAGTCCTTTGATTCTCGACACATACGTTGTAACTGCCCTAATTCTATTCCATGGGGATGGGGCTTTATTGCGTCAACCTTTCTTGGAAGTCTTTCCGTAACTCTAGGCCAATGATGTTTCTCTCCATCCGGATCTACAAATGTAATCTCTGCATGTGGATTGACAATACTAGTCATTCTCAAATATTGGTAGACCGACTGTCGACCTCTCTGATATTTTGCTTTCATTCTAGTGGTTACCTTTAGCCCGTGTAGTTTCAATGCCATTTCGTCGGTTTCCCAAATAATTCTGTCTTGATCACTTTTAACCGCTTTATTTTTCCTTGTGTCAAGACCAATATTTACACTTACAGCAGTAGGCTCGCTGGCTACCTTGGAAACAACATTTGTTGGCTTTCCAGTTGTTAATTGAGAATACATCACTACTCCCGTGATTCCAATTCCCTGCTGACCACGACTTTGGCGGATTGC
The DNA here is from genome assembly GCA_002507425.1 of Euryarchaeota archaeon UBA53. GTDB lineage: Archaea > Thermoplasmatota > Poseidoniia > Poseidoniales > Poseidoniaceae > MGIIa-K1. The sequence continues at coordinate 9,882 of DAZU01000037.1, read as the reverse complement.
ATGGAATCTCGACCCAAAGAGCAGTTGTCCGAAAACCTTCTCAATGCTCCTTTGAGGTATTCCTGGCCCATTGTCTTCAGCAACTAACTCTAGTATATCCTTTTTAGAATCTACTTTCGATATTTTTATTTTTATCTCAGGCAGAATCCGAGCCTCTTCACATGCGTCTAATGAGTTGTCCACAGCCTCTTTAACAGCAGTTATTATGGATCTCTGTAATGAGTCAAATCCCAGAAAATGTTTGTTTTTTTCAAAAAATTCAGATATTGCAATTTGCTTTTGATTGCTTGCCATCTTTTTTGCAATTCCAGACATAATATCACTAACCTAAGGTCCTCCTCCGTCCTAATGACGTTGGGCCTTGAGCGTCAAGACCCCAACGCCCAAGGTTCTTGAATCATATCGTTCATTCACATGTTCAAAGGCGAATATTGAATCTAGTACTCAAACTCAGAGTTGGACCTTGAGCTGCCGGCTTACAAGATGTGTCCAAAAATAAGGAATTTCTTTTGATATTTCTTGCATTATAGATTATTGAAAGATGTCCTCTCTCCAAGAACAGATGTGACCAGTAAACGCACTAGTCGCAACGGTCAAGGGGCTTGCAAGGTAAAGCCTCCCTGGCCCAGAACGTCCTTGGAAATTTCGATTAATAGCAGATACAGTGACTTGTTCAGAGTCAATCGAAACTCCCGGGCCGGCTCCAATGCAGGCACCACATCCAGGGTCAATCAATTTCACTCCAACCCTTTCGAAAAGGGCGTGCCAACCCATTCTAACAGCTAAGTCTTTGACACCCCCGCTTCCATATTGGATGAAGAATTCCACACCATCTTTGATATCTAGTCCCGCTTTTTCAGCGGCCTCACACACCATAGCATAGTAGGCGATATCGTCATCTTTTCCTGCAGTGCAGGAACCTCCATACGCTATGTCGATTTTCACCTGCCCAATGTCTGAAATGTTTGCACCATTAGTTGGATCCGAAGGAATTCCTTTGTCTGGGTCACCAGGATGAGCAACCATTGGAACAATTTGGGAAAGGTCGATGACATGTATTCCTCCGTCATAAACAGCATTCTTGTCTGGATGTACTGACAATTGTTTCATTGTTTCCAAATCCAAGCCCTGTGCATCAATCATCCATCTGAAAAGCGAGTCATCAGGCTCACAGATTCCTGTACGACCACTACATTCTGTTGCCATGTTACAGAGAGTAGCTCGCTCATCTATCGATAATGATGTTAGGCCAGGACCACCAAATTCCATTGATCTATTCAAGGTCAGTTCTTTTCTAGCATGGTCCGCTAATATGTATAAGATAACGTCCTTTGCAGTGCATCCTTGGTTTAAGTTTCCTACAAGTTCGAATCTTATTGATTCAGGAACTTTCACGAATGTAAATCCTGAATAAATTAAACTCGCATATTCCGTAGCTCCAACTCCATAAGTAAGCGCGTTTGAGGCGCCTCCCATACAAGTATGAGAATCAGTCGCTTGGATAAAATCTCCAACTTCTATAAACTCCTCTCTAGCAACTTGGTGACAGATTCCCGGAGACACTCCATCTTTTGCGGAGTAATCTCTAACACCGGTATGGGCTTGAAACTGGACTTGTAAATCTCTCAAAGTTCTAACTTTGTCCATGTGAGGTACAAACTTTGGGTTGTGAGCAGCATATAGGAGATGATCTTCGAAAACTGCGAACTTTTGCGGATTTGGTAGGGTGTAATCACTACCGTATTCTTCGCTTAAGAATGTGTGCACCTGAGCTGTCGTGAATTCATGACTATACCCTCCTTGGACCTGAGCGATGACGGGATCGTTTGGTTTCACACACTGACCAGGGTTTTGTCCAACGAGATTTCTGGCGATTATTTTTTCAGCCATGGTCATAGGACCGTCAGGCGTATTGAGCGGTTCAAGTTCAATTTGTCCTGACTTGAGTTTTTTAGCAAATGAAAATAATCCACCACTCTCGACAATCAACTTTGTTACGGGGTCGTATTTTTTAGTGAATTCATCAAGATTTACACTCTCACCATTTTGTAACCTATCTAGTATGCCATAATCCCCCATGAGCTGGCCTAGGTTGATGTTATTTCTTTCATGAATCGGAGCAAATGAGGAAGCTATTACTATTCTTATTCCCGCCCATCTCTCACATTGTGCAGCCGTTTCTCTTGAAGACCCGGTTCCCTTTCTTTGGCCGGACACTATAACTTCAAAATTCCCATTTATCAATGCCCTTTCACTGAAAACTCTCATACCATCATGCATTAGTCCTGCATATGCATTCTTCGCAATTTCAATTGGCTCATGGCTAAAACATACCCAGGCCGGAGTCATAACATCAGTATTGATGTCATCGAGTAAGTCCTCAGGGCGCAAATCGGTCATTTTCAGGTCAAGACCTTCGTAGAGTTGCTTCTTGATTAAATTCAAATCTTTTGTCAGGAAAAGCACCCTTTTTCCAGGAGAGAGGCTTATTTTATCCGGTGGCCATTCATTAGACATCTTCCCCCTCCAATCCTCTTCAGGAGGCATACGGGTTTAACGGGTTCGTTCATCTATTTTTGTCAAATTAGGTGATAATTAAGTAAAACTCTGGTTAAGGCTATGTGGATTAAAAAATATTTTCAAAAAAGGTGCTAAATGATATACTGCGAGCAATTTCGTATTTTTTTATAATTAAAGGTAGTGTAACAAACATTAAATAACCCCTGCTGGGGGAGCGATATTGCAAATCAACGAACAGGTTGATTGCGGTTGTGGCAGTATGGATAATAATCAACATGTAGAAGATATTGTAAAATGTAGCGAATGTGGAAGCCGCTCCTTGACTCGTGATGAAACACGAGGAGAGGTGGTGTGCGATGATTGCGGTCTGGTATTAGAGGACAATGTAATCGATCAGGGTGCGGAATGGCGTGTATTCTCTCCTGAGCAAGGGGATCAGAGAGCACGAACCGGAGCACCTATGACTGTAATGCTGCACGACAAGGGTTTGTCGACAGACATCGATTGGCAGAACAAAGATTACTCAGGTAAAACAATCAATTCTCGTTATCGATCCCAATTCTACCGAATGAGGAAATGGCAAAAACGCTCCAGAGTTTCAAACGCAACCGAGAGAAATCTTGCTATGGCTCTAGCGGAACTAGATCGAATGGCAAGTAGGCTTGAGCTCCCAAAGTCTGTAAGAGAAGCGGCGGCTGTTAATTACAAGAAAGCAGTCGAGAAAAGATTGATTCGAGGTAGGTCGATTGAGGGTGTTGCCGCTGCGTCACTTTATGCAGCCTGCCGCCAATGCGGTGTGCCTCGAACGCTTGATGAAATCGGCCAAGCAAGCAGGACAGGCCGAAAAGAAATTGGAAGAACTTACAGATTTATGGTAAGAGAGCTGAAGATGAAGATAATGCCAACAGGCCCCGAGGATTATATCTCTAGGTTTTGCTCAGGTCTTGGGCTGGACGCTGAGGTTGAAGCAAAGGCACACGAGCTTATCAAAGCCGCTCAGGAGAAAGAGCTGACAAGTGGCCGTGGACCGACTGGCATAGCAGCTTCAATAATTTACATAGCAAGTGTTCTGTGTGGAAAGAGAAGAACTCAAAGGGAAGTAGCAGAAGTTGCCGGTGTAACAGAAGTAACAATCCGTAACCGATACAAAGAGCTAATTCAGAACTTGAACATAGAATTAGACATCTAAGTAGGCCTCCAAAGCGGATGCCCAGATAGTGGGTGGGCAAAATGAAAACTAAGCGAGAAGTGGCAGATATAATCTTCTCACGGCTCGAACTTGACCTTAGCTCATCACTTTCAGCCGGATTAGAGTCATGGCCTCTACCAAGCCCTCCGTTTTTTGACAAGGACTTTCCTCCGAACCCTCCGAGTAGCAAAAACCAAATTTTAGAGTTGGGAATTGGCCTGTTAAAAGCCGATAAAGGAATGTTTGATAGACATCTAAATCTTGTTGTTGATTTGATAATACCACATAGAATGAACCTTACCGATGATCCATTGATTGTTCATGAACGATGGCTTTTGAGAAGACTTGATATTCTTAGCGAAAGATTGCAGTTTGCGATTGCCACTGAGTGGCTATCACAAGCCCTTGATGCTTCAAACCCCGACATTGATAGGTGGTGGTTGGCACTTGTAATGATAAATGGGCTATCAAGAAAATCATCAGGACAACCGCTACATCAGGGATATCATCTAGTAGAATCAATCGCTATTGCAGAAAGGCCAGGGACATGGCATACGAAACCAAACCCATCGGCGGCTAATATAGATTGGAATCCCCACGGAGTGGTTCCCAGAAATAGTATAGTCTCAACCAATCCAACCGGAGTCGAAGCTGCGAAATGGGTTATGAGAAACCTATCAATAGGAGATTCTGAAAGACGTATACTACTGATTGAATGGTGCAGATTACTTCTGGAAAGAGAACCCTTGATTAAGGCTCTGGAGATACCTAGAATTCTGATTGATAGTTGTAAAGATTCAGACAGCCAGGCCGCTTCTAAAGTAGTCCTTTGTTTACCTAAGTTGGCCGAAACCAATCCTTCAGCTGCATCAGAATGCGTGCGTATTCTTTCAAACAGAGAGGATTTGACAATCCGCAGAGCGATTGCAGACTCTCTACCTTTGCTGTTTAGGCGTATTCCAAACGAAGCTAAGGATTTATTCGAACTAATGCTGAAAGATACTGATGAAAGCGTTTTGGCAGCGGCCAGTTCATCTATTGGAGAGATTAAAAATTTAGACAAGAAAATGTGGGCAGATAAAATAGAGGTTTTGTGCAATCACCCCTCTCGTACAGTTCGAAGAAATTTAGTCCACACGCTTCGTGATTATCTCGGGGAATTTTCAGAAGATTCAAGAGGCATAATTCCCAAGATGTGGGCCGATGGTGACGAATCGGTGCTTACCCGCCTGCGAGAGTTACTAGTCCGGATGGATGAGATCGACACTCAGAGATTTGCTACAACTCTTCTCTCGCTTAAGGGACTTGACATCGAAAGTTTGTGGCTACTAATGGGGGTAAAAAACGAAGATAGGGCTGTTCAATGGCAAAGGTGGATGATTGGCGAAGCAGAGCAACCTACGGCGCTTAGAGTAGAAGGAGTATATGTTTCAGATATGATTGAAGGAGACCTTCCTAAACTCGATGATGCTTTAGAAACGCTTGACGATATGGGACCAGTAGATTGACACAAAACTCTTGAACGCGGCCTGTCATTGGCCAAACATGCGCTGCGCAGTCTTATTCACATCGCTTCTACTGCTTTCGACAATTCCATTGTCAACCAACGTCACCGCTGATAATATCGTGATAGATTCAGATACAGGTATCACTATCTCATCATCTTTCGATAATTCTACTGAAATTACTACCTTATTTATCACGGTCCCAGAAACCGATAACTCGTCCTTACTAGATTTACTACGCACTACAAACATACTATTGTACAGGGTTGCTAGTGAACCATCAAACCTAAGTGTTTGGACTTACGAATTTGTGGAAAATTTTACTCTTTGCTCTAGATTAATGTTAAACTCAGAGTGTTCTGGAAATACCTTTGAAATGGAAGTCACTCCAAATTTTGGCCTTGTCTATGCGAACTATTTGTTGGCAACGGAAACTACGCCAGGGAATAGTGGTAACACAACGATGCTCGAGTCAGAATGGGATGATTGGTATGATAACCATTACATTGCCGCATCATATGACCCAATGACGGGTGAAGATATTGCATCAACAGAGGAATATACCTCCAATGTAGTCGCTGTTGAGAATCTAACTGCAAGCTACTCGGATGGAGTTACAGATTTGACTTGGGCTTATCCAGATAGTTTGGATATGAACCATTCAATTATGATTTATAGCCACTACTCTCCAGCAACCCGAGAGAATTGGGATTCTATGCCTAAAACCATAGTTAGCAGCAGCATTACTGCTGGAACTACAAGTTACCAAATTAACCATTCAGGGACATCGGTTGAAAGAGAAATTTACTATTCAGCAACCCTATTGTATCCTACCTCTGAAGACACGAGATTTATCGGTAGTAACACCCTAACACAACCTGTAATCGAAGATAATGTAGCCCCTGTATTTGTGGGAGAATTAGAAGCCTACTTCAATCCAGAAACCTCTAACACAATTGTTAGTTGGCAGGCAGGATTAGCTGATGGTGATATTTCTGTTAACATCTATCGTCATGAGCAAGGATTGGATAGAATAGACTCTAGTCAATATTTGGGATCAGTTGATTACTCTCAAACTTCTTTTGAGATTGTTATACCTATGGGCGAGCACAGGCAAACAAGTTACGCTATAACCCTTCAAGATTCCCAAGGAAACGAGAAATTGGAACTAACAGAATCATCACCCGTTTCAGACCCTATTGTTGAAACTACTATTGGCATATCGACAGTTAGGGAATTAACTGCTGACCGAAATGTGGATGGGACAATCACAATTTCTTGGGAAGATTACACCAACAATCAAGGTGCAACAGCAAGAATATGGCGGTCTATAATCGGGCCGATAGAATCTATGCAAGATGTCGAAGAGCTGGGCTCAACTAATGTTTCTAGCCAACAGTTTTCTTACAATCCGGTTATTGCGGCAGACGATGCATGGTATGCAGTTACAATCGAGGCAGCATGGGGTTCTGAGCAGAAATCTTGGCACGATGAATCGGTTGTTCTTGGGGTAAACTCGCTACAAAATCCACTTCAGGAAAGCGAAGAAATGGTGGAGAATACGGAGAATCAGATAGTAGCTCAACTATCAACTACATCAGGCTTTAGAGGCAATTTAACAGATGGCAGTATAATCTCACTCGGCTCCCTTTACGAAGGAGATTACATCTTGATATCTACGTCTGAGGCGGTGCAACAGATTACATGTCAAGGAATTGATGGGTTAGGGACCTCAGTCTCGGTCGAAAGTGACTGGATTTTAACACTTAGTGCTAATCAGACAGAAGAGGAGTGTATTGGAATGATTTCAACAGGTGACAATCAAATTGGTTTTACCTTAACATGGAATTTTATTGGGCCATCTCCTATTTGTGAGGATGGTAGTACTAGACCTGCCTCGGATGGCTGTAATTCATGCACATGCGATTCAGGACAGTGGGTATGTACGGAAATCGCTTGCACATCCGACGACGAAAACACGGCCGACGAGGATAATTCAGGCGACGAAGACTCTGGAAAACAAAACACAGCAACTGCTGCAACAGTAATTTTGACAATAATAATATTGGCCCTTTTGATTTACCTCTTGGTTATGGTGCGTACACCAGAATATTCCGAAGAAGAGTAATCACTCCTCCTCTTGGGATAAAGGTCCAGCTGTTGATAACCATACATAAAATCCGTTTGTGGTTACCAGCAGGCCGATTAAAGACAAAACCAGCCCAGCTGGCTCAGGAAAGTAATCGATACGCCCAACGGCGTAAGCGACTGCTAAAACTACCAAACCCACAGAAAAAACGGTTTTTGAAGTTGTTTGCGGATGGCTCCACAAATCTATTGTTGGTACGAGTCCTTTACGCTGAAATGTTAGTCTAAACCAGGCAATGTAGAGTAATAGTAAACCAGTTAGACCAAGCGCTCCTGAGGTGAAAGTCTCATCATTCCAAGGCCCACTTGGAGATAGGTCTGTAAACGTAATACCGACCAAAACAACTCCGGTAGCGGCAAATAAACGCCACTCGGATTTTTCCCCCATAAACTCTCTTTGGGGCGCGACGCTTGAAAAGAATGAGGGTGTTAGCATTGCAATGACAGCGGTTGAGGATGCTATTATCGTCGCTGGCGGCTTAGGAGCGAGGATGTTACCAGCAAGCTCAGCCATAGCCAAAGAATCCATGCCATTGGTAGACATACCGGCATTAACTCATTTGGTTAGAGAAGCGGTGAATGCTGGAGTAAAAAGAGTTCACATTATCACCTCCCCAAAAAAGGATTTATCAGGTTTCTTTCGAGATAACACCCACCTTTCAATTCATCGAAAAGACATACCTGAAGAACTTATTTCGCCATTTGCAGACGTTGAATACCAAGTCCATATTCAGCATGTACCGAAGGGCTTTGGCGATGCATTATCATGTGCTCTGCATGCCATATCTGGGCCATTTTTGGTGTTGCTAGGAGACAATCTGTTAATTGAAGAGCACACACCTCCATCAAATTATGTCGCATCTAATGCGTGTAATTTATTGGTTGACGCATACTTGGAAAGTGGGTTACCTTGCGTAGGGCTTTCAACTGTTCAGGATCCAGAAAACTATGGAGTAGTAGTTATGTCTAATAACAAAATAATCGAAATTGTTGAAAAGCCACCGAGAGAAAGCGCCCCAAGTAACAAAGTGCTTTGCGGCAGATACTTATTTACAGAAGATACACTGTCGTTGCTTGAAAAATACGCTTACGAAGAATTCGGTGAAATGCAATCTATCGCTGTTCAGCAGCACTGGATTAGAAACGACGGACTAGTTGGTGTTGACCTTTCCAATTATCAATGGTATGATTCAGGATCACCACTCCCTTGGATAAAGAGTCAGATAGATCACGCGTTAAGAAGAGAAGATTTTAGTGATGATTTGAGGAAATGGCTTGAATCAAGACTTTAGCGCTGTCCAGGCTTCCAAAAAGAAAGCGAAATTGGTTTTTCTCCGTTTGCAGCTCTAATAGCCAAGTGATCAGCCCTTTCATTCCAGCGATGTCCAGCATGCGCTTTGACGTGTTCCCAAGAAAGTGCTCTTAGTTTACTCACTTCATTCCACAGTGATTGGACATGTCCAACCAATTCTCTATTTGCTTTTGTTTTCCAGGACCCAGTGGCCTGATTTCCAGCATACTGTGAATCTGTCTTGATGATAATTTCATCCTCACCACCCTCGGTCAGTGCCCATCTCAAAGCCTCAGCAAAACCAGTTAGTTCTGCGGTATTGTTGGAACCCACCTCAGCTCCGATAAACCCGAAATCAATAGGATCTGTAACAACTTGACCACAAAACTCGTGTAGAATGTCTCCATTTCCTCTGCCCAAATCATTAGATCCGGTTACAATAACAACACCCCAGCCAGCAGGTGTGTCAAAATTTACGTTCTGGTTTCCAAGGCAGGAACCGTCAACGTAGATGTGAAACATTCAAATTTCACTCGCCAATTTCAGCTTTATAATCGGCAGGAGACATGAGTTGTGAAACGGCGGAAGCATCGTTTAATTTCATTCTTATAATCCAACCTTGCCCATATGGATCTTCATTCATGAGTTCTGGAGTGTCGTCTAGGTCATCATTAACAGCGGTTATCTCACCAGCCAGTGGTGCGAAAATAGGGGAAGCAGATTTAACAGATTCAACAATTGCAAACTCACCCATGTCTTCACAAGTTTCGCCAACTTCTGGTAATTCGATGTAAACGATGTCTGTAAGAGCATTTTGTGCATGGTCTGTAATACCTATCACAACCTCATCTCCTTCAACTCTAATCCATTCATGTTCCTTTGTATAATATAGGCCATCTGGGACGTCACTCATCTCTCTCACCCATACTTCGTATAACATCTAGGAAATGAAACCTTCTCCAAAGTTGTTAATTCCAATCCCAGTAAAAGGCTGGTAAATTATTATGGATATTAATCAGATATTATTCTCATTATCTTCCGAAATCATAACTGAGTCATTGAGAATTGTATCACCGAGTTTTCCAATTTTCACGAGCGGTTGTATATCTTCGAGATACTCTTTTCGGATTCTACCTGCTTCAGCATACATTCCTGCCTTTTCATAGGCCTTGGCAGCCTCATTCCAATTTCTTGCAAGTTCCAAGTTTTTGGCCTCCTGCATCCACATT
>DAZU01000117.1:14543-14761 GCA_002507425.1 Euryarchaeota archaeon UBA53 | reverse complement strand
TATTTGGAATCTTTATCTTGTTCATTTTCAACTTCTGAATCTTCATCCTGAGTATCGTTATCGTGTATTTCATTAGTTTTTTCCTCTGTTTCATCATCAGGGCCGTTTTCAACTTCTTCCTCGGCAACTTCTTCGGTTTTTTCTTCAAGCTGCTCCTCGGTGTCTTCCTCAGGTTTTACCTCGACTTCTTCTTCAGGCTCTTCTTCAAGTTCTTCTTC
>DAZU01000117.1:7105-14210 GCA_002507425.1 Euryarchaeota archaeon UBA53 | reverse complement strand
GTTCTTCTTCAGGTTCTTCTAAAATATCCTCATCGAGATCTAGATTTGAATCACTTGTTTCAACAGTGCCATCATCTGTATTATCAAAACCCATTGCGTCATTATCTGAAGGGATTTCATCTTGCTCTTCAGTATCTGATTTCTTTCCGCTTAAGTCTACAAAGAAAACACCACAGTCATCACATGATGTGCTATCTGCTGGTATCAATGATCCACATGCTCCACACTCTCCAATAACTTCTTCTGATATTCCGCCGATTACTAGACCGCAATCTGCACATGATGTACTATCAAGTGGAATTATAGAGTCACACGCTCCACACTGAGCCATTGCTATTCCTTCGTTTCCGTCATCCGACATATACGCCACTAACTCTTCCCAGCCCATCAAACAATATAATGATTCATGGACTAGATGCAATAAGGTTACATTACGGGGGAAAAAAGGTGGTTGCTATGGATGGATTAGATTATGGTAATACTTACACATACAATCTTGGTTCTTATGACGATATTCTTGGATATATTGACAACGTTTCAGGTCTTGATTCTGGACAAGCTATGTTGCTTTCACGCACGCCCCACAATCAGTTATTTACACATCTAGATATAGACAAAGTTGAGACGTATTGGGTAACTAATCAAAATGTAAAAGGAGCAATTTTACCAAATCTAGACCAGATTGAAAATTTAATAACTGATAAGATAAGGAAGAATAACGGTCTAATATTTGTTGAAGGCATGGAATTATTATACTCTAAACATGAGTTTTCGCAGCTCCTAAAGTTTTCAATGAGGATAAAGGATCACCTGCACAAGAAACCATGGTGTGTAATATTTGTATTTTCAGATTTAATTTTCGATGATATTCAAAAGTCTAATTGGTATAGAGAATCTCCTGCTTGGTCTATTCCGAGTAATGTTTCAGTAGACTTGGAGGATTATGATATCAATATACAACAAGACCTTCCCAATCCCGAGGGCATCCTCGTTGAGGAAAATGATTTACCCAAATCCCTTTCCATGTTAACTAGAATACCAAGAGAAGGATATACAAGTGATATTGCAAAGAAGAGAATCCTCCAGTGGAGAAGGATGGGGTTAGACGTTTCAGCAGCAGAGCCTGCGCTCTTTCAATCGGATGAGGATGCGAGTTTTGCGATATATAAACGAGTTGAAAATTTAGTGAGAAAGGCAATTGAATTGGACAATCTTTTAGATGTTCTCGAAGAAAGAGGTATTGGGAGCGAAGCTATGAAAATGCGTTTTAGAATTCGTCAGTTGACAGGGTTGGCTGAAGTGGAGAAACAACTGAATGATATTATCTAGGAAGTCTACCACATTCAGCTTCAATTCTCGACAACCATCGACCCTCATACAGTTCATTTGCAATCATTTCGAGTTCATTAGAAGTTGATCTATCTGCTGTCAAAGGTTTTGAAATCTTTCTAACTAAATTGTATAAACATTCAACATGCTTTGAAGGTTTATCATCTAAATATTCTAAAGCCTCACAGGCAGTGAGGAGTTCACAAGCTAGCACTTTGGTTATTAGGTCACAGGATTTAATCAAATTCCAACATGACGTTGCTCCCATGGAAACAAAGTCCTCCTGGCCTCCAGAAGTAGGAGTTGAAAAAGCCGACCTCGGGGTGGAACCCGCATGTAATTCTGATAATGCAGCAGCAGCAACATAATGTACAATCATAAGCCCAGACTCCAATCCTGAATCTCTAGCAAGAAAAGCCGGCAGATTGCTACGCGTAGGATCAATCAATTGATCAATTCGACGTTCGCTAATATGTCCAAGTTCAAACAAAGCATGAGCCATGTTGTCGGCTACAAGTGCGAGTATTTCTCCATGAAAATTACCCTGACTTATGACTTGATTTGATAACGGTTCGGTGTTACTTGGAAATATCAAGGGATTGTCTGTCGCACTATTAATTTCGATTTCAAGGGTCTTTTGCAGTTCAGAAAAAATTTGTGTAACTGCTCCATGGACTTGTGGTATACATCTAAAAGAATAAGCATCTTGTATCTTCTTTTTATCTGAGTTTTTGTTGATATTTTCGGAGTTTTCCATTATCATTGATATTCTTTTAGCGATTAATACCTGACCTGGATGTGGCCGAACTGCCTGAACTCGATGGTCCATCGGTCTAATCGAGCATCTCCTAGCATCCATAGTTACACATGAAATTAAATCTGCCATAGGTAACAAACGATTCAAAACTTGCTCAACTCTGCTCAAAAATGCGCACATTTGACTAGTCCCGTTTATCAAAGACAGGCCATCTTTAGCACCTAATTCAATACCAATCAAACCTTTTTGCTTAAGCATATTGTTAGTTTTCATTGGACCACTTTCTCCCCAAACATTTCCTTCACCGATTAAAGTCAGTGCCATATGGGATAAGGGGGCTAAATCCCCGGAAGCTCCTAGAGAACCCATTCTAGGTACAACTGGAACTATACCGTGGTTTAGATAATCGATTAGTTGATTAATCACACTTCTTTGAACCCCTGAATTTCCTTTCACCAACGAGTTGGCTCTAATACACATCATTGCACGAGTGTCATTGATGGACATTTTTTCACCAATAGCACAAGCATGTGATCTAATTAGGTTTAATTGCAATGTTAGAAGGTCTTCAGGCGGAATTGTTGTTTCCGATAATGCACCAAAGCCAGTGTTGATGCCGTACACAGTCTCATTGGCCTGAATGATTTTTTCTACAACTTCTCGCGACTCGTCAATACTTTGCCATGAATCGCTGGCAACAGAAACTTTTTCTCCATTTGCGACCAACTGAACCTCAGCTGAACTAAGTGTCCTACCATCGAGATTAATCATTGGAATCGTCCTCACTAGGATAAATAGAGTTGATGATACTATCCTTTGCAATATGTGGAAGAGTTATTTTTAGTTTAGGATTTGACTTCATCGCTCTTTGAATAGCAAAAATAGCACCTTGGTTTCTTGCCCACGCTCTTCTCGAGATTCCATTGTTAACATCCCAATCAAGCATAGATAGCAATTTCCTTTCGCTCTCTTCACTTCCATCAATTAGCATTCCGAAGCCTCCGTTGATTACTTCTCCCCAACCAACACCACCTCCATTGTGTAGGCTTACCCAAGTGGCTCCTCGAAAAGCATCACCAACAAAGTTCTGCACAGCCATATCAGCTGTGAACATCGAACCGTCTTTTATGTTTGCAGTCTCTCTAAATGGTGAATCTGTACCTGCTACGTCGTGATGATCCCTTCCTAGTATTATGGGACCACCTATACTTCCATTTCGAATTGCGTCGTTGAATGCCTTTGCAATTTTTTTCCTTCCTTCCGTGTCTGCATAAAGTATTCTTGCCTGACTACCGACGACCATCGAGTTATCTTCCGCAGACTCAATCCAGCGAATATTGTCTTGAATTTGTTGTTTTATTTCATCTGGTGCATTCGCAGCCATTTCTCTTAATACATTAGCTGCGATAATATCAGTGGTTTTCAAATCGGACGAATCTCCAGATGCACAAACCCATCTGAAAGGTCCAAATCCATAATCAAAGCACATTGGACCCATTATATCCTCAACATAACTTGGATAGCGAAATGAATTTCCATCCTCTGATAAAACTTCAGCACCAGCTCTCGAAGCTTCAAGTAGGAAAGCATTACCATAGTCCCAAAAGTATGTACCACGGTCAACTAAATTATTGATTGCGCTTGCATGTCTATTCAGGGTTTTTCTGACCTCATTTTTAAATTTAAGAGGATTATTTGCTAGCATTTTTTTTCCTTCTTCGAAAGATAGCGATACAGGATAATAACCTCCTTGCCAAGGATTGTGAAGGCTAGTTTGATCAGATAAAAGGTCAATACGTATGTCTCGTTCAACCAATCTTTCTAACAATTCTACGATATTGCCAATATGGCCAATTGAAATAGCAGCACCCTTTTCTTTGTGTTCAACCATTAAATCAATTGCATGGTCTGTGGAATCTGCTATGACTGAAAGCCACCCTTGGCTGTGCCGCTTTTTAGCTGCATGTGGATTTATTTCACTGACTATGCAAGAAGCTCCAGCAATGACAGCTGCTTTCGCTTGTGCCCCGCTCATACCTCCTAATCCAGATGTAACAAATGTAATTCCGGACAGGGAATCTGTAACATTTCTGTGCATTCTTGCTGCATTAAGGATTGTTATAGCAGTGCCATGAACTATTCCTTGAGGTCCAATATACATGTATGAGCCAGCTGTCATTTGACCAAATTGACTCACTCCAAGGGCATTCATTTTTTCATAATCATCTTGTTTCGAGTAATTTGGTATTACCATTCCATTGGTTACCACGACTCTTGGTGCATCTTGGGATGAGGGGAACAATCCTAGGGGGTGGCCAGAATAAATTACCAAGGTTTGGTCATCGTCTAATTCACATAAATACTTCATAACTAGCCTATACTGCGCCCAATTCTGGAAAACTGCCCCATTTCCACCATAGGTAATCAATTCGTGTGGAAACTGTGCTATTTCTTTGTCAAGGTTGTTGTGTATCATCAAAATAATAGCTGCTGCTTCCTTAGATTTTGTGGGATAAGAGTCAATTGGATATGCTTTAATTTCGTATTGAGTTGGCCTTAAACGCATCATCCAGATCCGGCCGAAAATATCTAATTCGTTTGCGAACTCTTGGGCTAACTCTGGATGCATTGATTCTGGAAAGTATCTTAATGCATTCCTTACAGCAAGTTTTTTTTCTACAGAATTAAGTATCTGTTTACGCTTTGGAGCATGGTCAACACCTTCATCTAAAGGTTGTCTAGGTGGAAGAACAGATGGAATTCCTTCTGCCAGGAATTCTTGCAATGCAGCAATAGTTCTGTCCATATACAACCGAGATAGTATCTACTTATTGTTTATTGTAATAATCGTCACTGCTATGAGGAAACACTACTACGGATAAACATGGACGGAGAGGTGTATGATGCAGAGCTGGCTAGCACCAGCCGCGAATCATCCCTACTCAACGGCCTTGCTGGTGCAACTATTGCCGTCTCACTTGTATTTTTGATGATGGCAATAAGTTTTGGAGACACTCATAAAGCCATAATGTTCGAGGGTGATGATGATGAAAACGTTAGGGTTCCAGTTTGGGAACGTGGTAGTTTGAATTACATCACTGATATGGATAACGGTTCTGTCTTGGAGTTTGGCGAATATCAACTTATGGAGACAGAAAACGAATGGAATTCAACTCATATTTTTGTTGAGTATGAACTCCCAATTGAAGAAGGCGGAGCTGCACCAAACGGAGTTATCTCACTTGCTTATTGGCGACCAAATGTTCCTGAGGGCATAAAAGTGCCCGTAATCGCAGAATTTGGTCCTTACTTCCAAGAACCTAGCGTTCAAACCCCGACAATTGAGGTTCCAGGTAGTTGGCTTGGTGAAATGATTATTGACCAACTATTGCCACATGGGTATGCATTTGCACAAGTTTCTGTTACAGGAACTGGGCGCTCAAATCACTGTATGGATTTGATGGGAACCGCTGAGCAACTCGGAAACGATGCCGCAGTAAGTTGGCTTGGTAGTCAAGATTGGTCAAATGGAAACGTTGCATTGATTGGAAAATCATATGATGGCTCAACCCCATGGCAGGCCGCTATGTTTGGCAATGAATATTTGGAAACAATTGTGCCAATTTCCGGCCTAATTGGGGTAAAAGAACTAATGTGGAAAAATGGTTCGTCAGAGGCTAGAGCCCCAATCATGCACAATGGTGTATACGGCTCATATGGGTTTGATGGAGATGAAGAGGACTATGGCAATATGTGTCCAGATTACATAATAGGGCCTGGGACAGGAGTATCAGCATGGATGTGGGGGTCTGAGGTTGCTGGTGATTACTGGGCTGAAAGATATTTTTTGGATAGAGTATTAGAGAACTATGAAGGGTCTGTTTATCTGATACAAGGTATGCATGATTGGAATGTAGACCCACACATGGCTGTTCCGACAATTAATACTCTCATTGATAATGGAATTGAAGCAAAGGGGTTATTCGGTCAATGGGACCATGATTACCCTGACAGGCCAGTACAATTAGATGCTCGAGCAGACTTAGGTGGTCGCGGAGGAGAAGCATTTCCTGAAATGATTAGATTTGATTGGATGCAAGATCTTCTGGAATGGTTCGACTATTATCTCAAAGATGAAGGAAGAGCTCCAGATCTTCATGTAGAGATTCAGAGTAATCAGGGATCATGGAGGATAGAGAGTCGCTACCCTGCTGCCGATACAACGGAAATGAAATTCCAATTGGGAACTGATATGGCAAGGATAGATGGTGGGCCAACCGTATTACCTGATGCATCAACAGGACCTGTTTACGAAACACAGCCCCTTGTCGAAGATTTGTATATACAAGGCATGCCTAGGCTGCATGTATCCGTCTCAACTACAACAATTGGAGGTCAACTATACGCCCTTCTAGAGGACTGTGGTGTTGACTCATGCATACATGTTGGTCATGCAATAATGGACTTAAGATACCATGCAGGCGGTGATACATTATCACCAGTATGGACACCTGTTTTAGGAACAATTACTGCTAAAATGGAGTTCTTTGCTTTAGATGCAGAAATAAAAGCAGGTAATACATTAAGGATTAGTCTTCTATCTACTGGGGAAGACTATCTTCCTGCATCAACATCTTCTGTGGTCACAATATTGGAAGGTGAAGGAAGTACTCTACAATTGGATACATTCGTTAATACTGATAAGCTGTATTGGAATCCACCAGAATGCACTCACACAGTCTGTGCTTGAGTTTGTTTAGGTTTCCATGCAGTAAATAGGGCGCCACTTATTATCATAACAGTTGCAAATGATATGAACCCTGTCTTAAGAGACATCGATTGATATTCAGCAAGGTAACCTGCTATTACAGTGCTTAGAAATGCTGATACTCCAAGTATTAGCATATCCATGGAGAAAACTCTTCCCCGAACTTCATCTTCAACCCAACTTTGGGTTAAGACAGTTGACAGTACCCAATTACCACCACTTGCGGCATGTGCTATGACTATTAGCAAGAC
>DAZU01000117.1:1882-6721 GCA_002507425.1 Euryarchaeota archaeon UBA53 | reverse complement strand
CCACTTGTTGAAACTAATATGCCTACTAGTGCCGGCCATTTTGTTTGATCCTTGAACACAGCCCGCGCTAGGATTGGACCAATTCCAGTACCGACTCCCCTAGCAAAAAAGAATAAGCCAAAACCAATAGCTATTCCCAAACCATCAATGTCTTTTCCAGCCAATACTAGGAATGCCACTAAACCACCGCCTGCAATGTTCCAAGATGCCTTAGCGAACACTATTCGGAGTAATCGTTTCTCACTGTAAATCCTTTTCCAACCGACTATAATATTTGACAATGCACTAGACAATAGTGGGCCTTTCATGCGTTGGTCGATTTTCTGTTCAATTGTAAGTGGTAGCAGTATGATAGCAGAAAGCATAAATGTTGCCGAGTCAATAATGAAAGCAGCATTAGTCCCCCATATTTCTACAACTATTCCACCAAGCATTGCACCAAAACATAGTGCAGTAGACCATGATGCACTTCCAATAGCATTTGCTGTAATCAGGTCTTCATCAGGGACGATGTTCGGCAATGCTGCTTTTTCAGCAGTTGCATATACTCCATGAAGTAACATCATTAAACTTGAAACTGCAAATAGCCACCACATGTCTTCCTCTCCGTCGACAAATATGAAAGACAACGCTAGGAAAACTTGCAATATATTGGACCAAAACATCAACCATTTACGATTGAGTCTGTCTGCTAGGAGTCCGTTAATTGGTTGTGAGATTGCAAATAATAACATTCTCAGACCTGGAAGGAGGGTTAAAAGAAATACCGAATCAGAATATTGAGCAATCAAAATAAACAATGCAATAGTATTGAACCATTCCCCAAGTAGAGAAATCACTGACGCAGCCCAAAGCCTACGATATTTGGCATTTCCACTAAAGAAAGCATAGTACCCTTGTGACAATCCTATTCCTCCTCAGAAACCGTATGCCTGGTTTCGAGGAGGCTGCAAATTATCCATTTCGAGGTCGGAGTATTTGATTTATCGGCTGTCGATTCAAGCGGAACTAGAACATTAGCTTCGGGGAAATATGTGGCGATATTTTTTTCTGGTATTTCATAAGCGACAACCTGCCATCCATCGCTTCTTCTTTGAACACCATCAAAATGTGAGATGATGTCAACTACCTGGCGCGATTTCCAGCCTCGTTTTGTCATGTCTGTAGCATTCATCAAAACAATCCTCCTGTTCCCATGGATACCTCTATACCTGTCGTGCAAGTCATAAATCGTTGTATTATACTGGTCATGAGACCTAATTGTCATCATCGCAAACTTATCGTGATCAAATTCCACGTTAGGTAACTTGTGCGATAGGAAGTTAGCTAGACTGTTGTGTGTATCAAAATTCCTCGAATCACGGGGCGGGTTAGGTAATGCAAACCCGTTATTTTTAACTCGGTTGTTGTAATCTTCAAAACCAAAAAGTGCTTTACTCATTAAATCTCGTATATTATTGTAGTCTGTATGAAACTCTGACCAGTCTCTACCGTCGTCTAGTACCATGGTAGCAAGGTTTGATACTATCCAAGGCTCACTTCGGATATCCTGACTGCAGGGTTTGAGACCCCCCTCAGAAATATGTACAATTCCCATAGAATTTTCTACTGTTACAAACTGCTTGCCAGATTTTTGGATATCGATTTCTGTTCTTCCTAAACATGGAAGGATCAATGCTTCGTCCCCCGTGACCAAGTGTGACCGATTTAGTTTTGTTGATATTTGAACCGTCAATTTTACGTTTCTAAGTCCACTTGCAGTAGTCTTCGTATCAGGAGTGGCTGATAAAAAATTGCCACCCATGCACATAAATAAATCGACATCTCCTTCGTTCATTTTGGTTATTGCTTCAACAACGTCAACACCATGTTCTCTTGGACTAGTTATACCACAAGCTGCATCTAAGAGATCCAAGAATGCGGCGGTTGGCCTCTCCCAAATTCCAACAGTGCGGTCGCCTTGAACATTTGAATGACCTCTTACAGGACAAAGCCCTGCGCCCTTTTTCCCAATGTGTCCTCCAAGAAGAATTAGATTGCAGACTTCTTGAATTACATTAACACCGTTTTTGTGTTGAGTAAGGCCCATTGCCCAGCATGCTATTGTTGCATTCGATGACGATATTAACTCACCAGCTTCGTTAATTTTCTCTCGGCTTATCCCCGAATCTCTAACAATGCGCTCCCAAGATGTAGAATTCACGTTAGCAACCATTTCATCGAATCCTGATGTAGATTCCATGATGAAGTCATTGTCTATCGCATTTTTTTCTAATTGTAATTTGATTAGGCCATGTAATAGTGCTGCGTCTCCACCAATTTTTACTTGCAGATGTATATCTGCCAACGATTCGCTTCCAAAAGATAATTTCATGTAATCTTGGGGATGCTTGAACCGAACCAAACCTGTTTCAGAAAGTGGGTTGATATTAATTATCTTGGCACCATTGCGTTTTGCATCCCTTAAGGCAGTTAACATTCTTGGATGATTTGTTCCAGGATTTTGTCCCACTACTAAAATTAGATCTGAGTGGTTAAAGTCGTCTAACGTTACAGTTCCTTTTCCGATTCCTATTGCCTCCATTAGTGCGATACCACTGGATTCATGGCACATGTTAGAACAATCGGGCATATTGTTGGTTCCTAGTGTTCTGACGAATAACTGGTAGAGAAATGCTGCCTCGTTGGAGGTTCTACCAGATGTGTAAAAAACAGCTTTGTCAGGATTATTACTTTCTTTTATATTATTTCTAATAATTTCAAACCCTTCTTTCCAATCGATTTTTTCATAATAGTTACTCCCTTTTCTTAAAATCATTGGATGAGTTATTCGACCTTGCTGGTTTAGCCAAAAGTCGCTTTTTTGAGATAATTCTTGGACAGAATACTTCCCAAAAAATTCTGGATTAACTCCTCCCTTCATTGCTTCATCAGCAACTGCCTTCGCTCCATTCTCACAGAATTCAAAAGTCGAGGAATGATCAGGATCAGGCCACGCACATCCCGGACAATCAAATCCAAGTGGTTGATTGATTGTAGTTAGGGTTTTGATTGTTTTAGTTATGCCCATTTTTTTTATTCCATGTAGCATTGATGAAGTAGCGGCAGGAATACCTGCAGCGATTGATTTGGGTTTTTTAATTTTCAAGTAGTTGTGGTCGATGGGAGTTGTTGAAATTACCCCCTCCCGTTTCGACATACCAAGCCAACTATCCTTATTCCTTGTCAATGATGCGGTTTAATTCTCCTATCACAGATGGATTTGGAGAGGCTGCAAAACCCACGAGCGTCATTCCTGACTTTCTAGCCAAAATCTCAGCAGATGAACTAATTGCACCCACAGCCAAGATAATTGGAACATTTGTTCTAACACACTTTGCCACAATTTCCCAACCTACTCTACCTGATAGAGCAATAACGCCAATATCGAGTGATTGACGTTTTGCAGCCCCAATGACTTTATCAACAGTGTTGTGACGTCCGATGTCCTCTCTTAATAGAATCAATTTGCCATTTTCATCAAATATAGCCGCTGCATGAGTTCCACCAGTTTTATGGAAAATTTGCTGGTTTTTCTTCATTTTATTCATGGTATCTTTTAGATTATGATAGAATTTGAAATTTGATTCTATAATACCAGTCGGATCAATGATATCTCCACTAGTACAAGCACCACACGCTGCTGTAAGCAAATCCTCTGAGGGTCTTTTTTCTATTTTTCCACTTACGCTTACGTTGTAACCATCAACAGTTGCAGAGTTTATTGAACCTCTACCTTCTGAAATAAAGTGACCAAATGCTAAATCTTCCAGGTCTTTAGGTGTAGCTAATAATCTGACTTGCACCTCCGATCCTTTCAGTATTGATATCACAACTTCCTCAGCCAATTCATCGATTTCAGGCTTAGCGTGATTGCCAGTAAGTCTATGGATAGGTCTCTTAACCATACATATTCTAGGTCTTACACCATTTGAAAGTTGTCTACTGGTTGATATCGATATCAAAGAATTCAAACTGTAAGTTTACTAATTCAGAAGATGATTTAGCATTTCTATATGCTTTAAGAGGTTCTTGGTTTAGGATGAAGAATTGCTCTCCCCAATTGAAAGCAGAGAGTAAATCTCTAGCCCTAGTTTCAGAACCAAGTAAATACAAAGCTGTTGCTAGTGCCTCTGCTGTTGTTAGTTTAGATGGTTTCCCCCAGTTAACGGGATTTGCTGCGAGTAGTAATGGCAGCGTTCGCGGGACTAATCTTGTTCTTTTCATCACAGTTTCGACAGAGGATTCGATTTGATTCCAAGAACAATCTAGACCAACTAAAGCCCCACGAGAATCTTGTAGCAAATTATGGTCTTCCGGACCTAATATCTTCCCACAAAGTGGTTCTAAAATTATTCCTTTTTTGGGTAAACCATTGAATTTTTTATGGAGTTTTAATTGATTTCTCTTTGACAATTTAACTGCTGTGTTCTTTTTTGGGTCATCCTGGGCAAGCCAAATAGCGTGCAATTTAGGAATCTTAGACATAATCATTCTTTTCCATCAAGTAAAAAATCACCAAGTGTAAATCCACGTCTAGAGCCACTTTGGACATGGCGATTTTCATCAGGCTTAGAGTCCACCATTAATTTTAGCCCTAATGTTTTTTCAAGTTTCCGAATTACATTATCCGTTGGACGTTTACCAGATTCAACACTGTTGATGATGTTAATTTTCTCAGCCATCCTTCTAGCAAGTTCTCTTTTGTCCCATCCTCTTTCTTCTCTTGCTCGAGTAACAATTTTATCGAAGTTAGAGTGTAATACTTTTTCCCTTTTCAGCATAATATCTTTGCCCTTT
>DAZU01000117.1:0-1483 GCA_002507425.1 Euryarchaeota archaeon UBA53 | reverse complement strand
GCAACCTTATGTTCAACTAAGCCCATTTTATCTACGCATCGTTTACATGCCTGTATCTGGGCTTTCCCCATGATTACAGCTCGCGTGGAAACTCGCATAGCACCGCATAGTTCACAGTCTGCCATAACGTCTCGAATTATCGTAGTTCGACATCATTCTTCAAGCCTTCGTAATATATTGATTAGAGCAGTTATCACGTATAGTTGAATAAGGGTAGCCTGTCTCGCAAGTCATGGGCACAGACATTGACACCAAGCCTACGTCACCGATGTCGACAGAGGATAGCGATTTGAAATCCCTAGAAGTGGAGTTTACTCAACTTCATGATGAGGTTAAACGACTGATCTCTGATAGAGTACATCTAGAAAATGAGTTGACAGACATTAAACGAAGGGCAAGTAAATTGGATGAGGAAGTTCGAATCTTGAAGAGCCCGCCCCTGATTGTAGGACATCTGCAAGATATACTTGATGACGAAAGGGCTATTGTTAGATCATCTAACGGAACAGTTTTCCAAGTAGCAATAAATCAACGATTAGACATTGACAAATTACGTCCCGGAACTCGTATAGCGTTAAATCAAGACACCTTGTCTATAATTGAAATATTGCACGACGCTTGGGACCCCATGGTATCTGGAGCTGAAATGGTTCAGAAACCAGATGTAAATTACGATACCGTCGGAGGATTAGATGAGCAAATTATGCAGGTAAGAGAAGCTATTGAACTACCGCTGGAAAAGCCGGAGTTATTCAAGAGAGTTGGAATAGAACCTCCAAAGGGAATACTACTTGTTGGACCACCAGGCTGTGGAAAGACAATGTTAGCGAAAGCTGTTGCAAGCCACACTGATGCATCATTCATTCGTATGGTGGGCTCAGAGTTAGCCCAGAAATATATTGGCGAGGGAGGGCGTATGGTCCGGGAGTTATTTTCTCTTGCAAAAGATAAATCTCCTTCGATAATATTTCTAGATGAGATCGACGCAATTGGCGCCAAAAGATTAGATTCTGCAACCAGTGGTGATAGAGAAGTTCAGCGAACACTCATGCAATTATTAGCAGAACTTGATGGCTTTGATGCTTTAGAGGATGTTAAAATAATAGCCGCAACTAATAGGCCAGACATTCTTGATGATGCCTTGCTAAGGCCTGGAAGATTTGATAGAGTGATTGAAATTCCACTACCAGATGATGATGGACGAAAAATGATTCTTGATATACACTTAACAAAAATGAGCACAAAAAGATTGAATATTGGTAAAATCGTTGAGATTACGGAAGGTTTCAGTGGTGCTGAACTGAAAGCGACGACAGTTGAGTCCGGAATGATAGCCATACGTGAGGGACGCTCTAAGGTGAGTCAATCCGACATTTTACTAGCTGTGAAACGCATTAAAGAGAAGCGCGAGTCCAACGGTCTCACTTCCTCTCCCGATGCCCTTTATGGTTAATTATTCGTAATATTCATCAGTCGCCTTTAT
>DAZU01000109.1:462-6495 GCA_002507425.1 Euryarchaeota archaeon UBA53 | reverse complement strand
TTGGTTCATCAATGATAATTACACCGAATGAATATCGAGTTATTGCGATTAACGCATCTAGCTCTGCTGGAGTGT
Source organism: Euryarchaeota archaeon UBA53 (assembly GCA_002507425.1). Lineage (GTDB taxonomy): Archaea > Thermoplasmatota > Poseidoniia > Poseidoniales > Poseidoniaceae > MGIIa-K1. Next base: position 6,420 of record DAZU01000109.1, on the reverse strand, counting down.
TGAATAATGGTGTTGAGACTCTAGACTTAATGTGGCCAAATGGATCAATTGCTCAATCGATTTCTTGGACTCGCACAATCTCAGGATTCTCTTTAATCGAGCAAATCGACCAATCTTGGTCAGCAGCATCCTACCCTACACCAGGCTTAGTGAATGCGGAATATTGGGATGCTATTGTTAACGGTGCATCCCCAGTTAGAATATCCGAAGTCTTGGCAAATTCATCAGCTGACGGGACTCCACTACCAAATGGCGAGTGGGTCGAACTTCACAACACTGGAAATACAATGATAGACCTTGCAGGATGGAAAATTCGAGGTGGGATGGGTAATGAAACCCATATCGATGTTAACACATTACAAAGTAATTCAAGTCAAGAAAGGGCAACGATAGATGCAGATGGAAGGAGACTGGTCCAGTTCTTTGATGGAACTGAATTATGGGATAATTATAATCATTTGATGCTAGTAGATCAATTTGGAACAATCGTTCACAAAGCTTGGTGGAATGATGACCCACCGCTCAACGTATCATTGATTGAAGCAGAGGACATCCTTGACCCTTGGATTCTTTCATCTCGAACAACTCCAGGTCAACCTGAACCTGATACTACATCGGTTGTTGGGGAGATTGCATTCAATGAAATATTCCCAAACGCTGTTGGAAATGATACTGACCAGTGGCCCAATGGAGAATGGGTAGAATTGATTAACACTGGTAATCAATCAGTCGATATAGCAAATTGGCACTTTACCTCTGGTTCCAGGAATTTCAATATAAATCAGTATCAAATGCCTATGAAATCAAACACAATTGTTGCACCAGGTGAGATAATTTTAGTAGCAATCAACGGTAGCCAGGGCTTTTATCTCAAGAATACAAACCCAGACACTATTGAATTAAGAAATTCTATGAATCAAATCGTATCGTCAATTACCTACAACTCTAGCACAGAAGGAGAATCGAATTGGTTCTGGAACGGAGACTGGTCTCAAGCACCATATCCCACACCTGGTATGCCCAATCCAGACACCTCACCATATAATGGCTCAAATTCTCTTGAGATTACAGAAATATTAGCACATTGCTCTAGTGATACAATAGTTCCGAGTGATGACTGGATTGAAGTCCTGAACAATGGAACTGAAATTATTGATTTAGAATCTTGGAGAATGCTATCTAGTGGTAACGATTTATTTCATGCTAGAGAAGACAGGATTTGGAATTCATCCAACACCTTACTCGCTCCAAATGAGCGTGCAGTGATTACAGCTCCAGAATACTTCATTAGCGGCTTGGGAGATTCGGTGTCTTTAGAAAATCCAGATGGTGTTGTAGTTGATTTTGTCGTATGGACAATCACCACTGACTGTAAAACCATGGACGCAAATGGAACAGCTTTGCCATGGCCTACACCCGGCGCACCAGAGCCTGATTTCTCTGCTTTTGCTGGATTTAATGATTTGATATTTAGCAGATTTATGTTTGAAGAGAAAAGTGACTCCACAAATGACGAGTTCTTTGAGATAACCAATACAGGGGATATGACTGCAATATTGAATGGTTGGATAATTCGCAAAACTACAACAGGGGGAATTATGTTCAATGGCTCTTTTATTTCTGGGGAAATAGAAGCAGGATCTTCTCTAATTGTTAGCCCTGATTCTAATTCTGTCAAAGCAATGGGTGCAACTGTGATTGTCGATGCTGACGAAGTGATGGATTACCCTGTGTGGATGCCAAACAGTGGTGCATCAATTCAATTAGTTTCTCCAGAGGGTATTGTTGCCGACACCTTTGTTTACGGAAATGGGCCTACAAGCGTGATTGGTTGGGATGGCCCATCGATTGCTGAGCCTGTCACAACAGTAGACAGAATACTGTATTTACGTGGTGATGGCTGTGGAGACATGCTTGATACTAACAGGTCAAATGACTGGGAAATGAGATGGTCTGTCGCTGGCGCAAGTCACTTTTGCGGAGTAAATACATTCACAGATGATACCTCAGTAATTCCGTTAATCGGACCAGAGGATGGCATGGATGAAGTAATCCAAATGATTAATCACGCAAACGATTCTATACATCTGCATGTGTATCAACTACATCATCCAAAACTTGCTATGGCTCTTATTGACGCATCAAACAGGGGTGTCGAAATAATCGTGGTTATTCATGAACCAGAAAATTGGTGGTCAGATAGTGTTGTTTCACAAACCCTAGGCATAGCATGGGAACTGGAAAACGCAGGCATAGATGTCATGCAGTTCACTGCCTCGTCTTCTTCTCCGTACCAATATATACACTCCAAAGTGGCTGTTGTAGATTCTACACAGGTTTGGATTGGTTCCGGTAATTGGAAAGAAACATCCCTGCCTGATGATGGTGTTGGAAATCGAGACTGGGGCGTTATTGTTGATAGCACGGACTTGGCTTCAATTATTCTAGAAAGGATGGCATTCGATGAAAATCCAAGCGAGTTACATGTTGAAGATTCAACCTACTCTCAACCAGATGCTGGATCATACCAAGCTCCAGTTGCGTATGTTGCACAACCTTCTGTAGCGACATCAATTGACGGCCCATTATCGGGAGAGTTACTAACATGCCCCGATGACTGTATGCAGGGTCTTGCAGATTTCATCAATTCTGCTGATAGCGAGATACTTCTATCACTGCAATACTTCGAACTAGATTGGTATTGGGGTTGGCAGGAAAATCCTCTGCTTGATTCACTCGAAAACGCCGCAGATAGAGGAATAAAAATTAGGCTTGCAATCAACCAGCACTACGTTAATGATAACCCCGGAATTCGTGAGGCTGTTAACACATTAAATGAGTGGGAGGGAGATGTTGAAGCTATCTTAATGAGTGAGAATGAAACTGTTACAAAATTGCACAATAAGGGGGTAATAATCGACGGAGAATCTGTGCTCATCTCAAGCATTAATTGGGGCGATAACTCAATTTTGAGAAACAGAGAAATGGGCCTGATTATACACTCGGAAAGTGTAACAGAGCCGTATCTTGAATCCTTCTGGGCAGATTGGAACAGATTCGATTTGACCACGGATACGGACATTGATGGCATCCCTGATTATTGGGAAGTAGAGAATAATCTGTCTCGAACAAACCAGGACTCTCAACTTGACCCTGACGGTGACGGATTAACAAATATGGGCGAATTCTCTTATGGTTCAAATCCAAACTCTGAGGATACTGATTCAGATTGTATTAAGGATGGCGATGAGATCTTGTGGGCTAATTCGTTACCAGAGGTTAGTGCATCTGATGCATTAAATTTAGTCGATGCAGATGGTGATGGCGTAGATGATTACACAATCTTGGGCTGCATCCCTGACACTGGTGACGACGACCAAGTAGTCGATGAGGAGGACGAAGAGGAAGATAACCAAGACCAATCTCCACTGGACTTGGATAATGATGGTGTCCCAGATGAAATCGATGATTGCCCAGAAACTGCACCAGATACCCCAACAGACACGCAAGGATGTTCAAATGAACAAAACAAACAGCAAACATATGAAGACACTAGCGATGATGAGAGTTCTGCTGGAATGAAGTTTATGCTGACACTGATAATAGGCGGAATAGTTGTATTGATAGGAGCCTCTGTGATTTTCTTTTCAAAGAAAAAAGAAGACGGTGGTATAACAAACGGCGACCTAATGCAGTCCGACAAAAATTGGGAGTTAGCCAATCAGGATAAAGAATTCAAAGAAGAATCTGGAATCAATATGGACAAATTCCCGGGATGGAGCGAGGACCAAGTCAAGAAATATCTGGAGTCAGGCTGGTCTGAAGAACAACTAGCAGAGTGGTATCAGCAACAAATAGACAACAATACCGCGCAAGATTGACAAAGGAGCGGCATTAGCCGGAATCGATTCACATGGTGTATAGGAGTAGTAATCCCGCGCTAAATCCACGGCATTTCCAAGGTGGTATGGCAACAGAGAGAATGACCCTTGAGGGAACTGTAAACAAAACACTAGCCCTGCTAGCACTTGTTGCAATAGGTGCTTTATTCGCATATTCTATTGTTTTAGAATCACCAGGAACAGCTGGAATACTAATTATTGGAGGGGGTTTGGGTGGATTTATACTCGCGATAATTACCTTCATGGTTAGACCCGCAAATCCACAAATTTTGATGTCATGTTATGCACTGGTTGAAGGATTGTTCATTGGTGCGTTCTCGTATATGATAGAAAATTATTACCTAGGCGGATCTGAAGGAGTGGTTTTGCAAGCATTAGTTGGAACAGTAGCGGTGTTCATCACCATGCTATTGTTATACAAATATGAAGTCATTAAGCCGACAGAAAAGTTCACAATAGCGATTATCTCAATGGCCGGAGCCATCATGATTGTTTACCTGTTCAACTTCGTTATGTCATTCTTTGGAACTGGTGTCCCATTCCTTCACAGTGCAGGACCAATAGGTATTGGAATTAGCGTTGTTTTCACAGCAGTAGCTGCATTATTCTTGATACTAGACTTTGCAATGATCCAGAACGGTGTCCAACATGGTGCTCCCAAAAACATGGAGTGGTATGGAGCGTTTGGATTGGTAATTACTCTTGTCTGGCTATATATCGAAATGCTAAAACTAATCGCAAAACTACGCAGTGAGTGAAATGAGTAGAAGTTTAACTGTATGTGACCTCTCTGACTGGCGTGCTGGTGGGGAGAGAAGAGATAAATTCGTTAGAATGGTCGGGGAATCGCTTCAAGATATTGGTTTCTTCGCACTCACTGGACACGGAATTGACATTGAAACAATTAAGAAATCTTACACTGTTGCGGATGACTTCTTCAAATTACCACAAGAAGAAAAAAATCAGTATGAGCAAAAAGAACTCTCGAGACAGCGAGGCTATACTCCATATGGAATCGAACATGCCAAAGACAATCCAGCACCAGATTTGAAAGAATTCTGGCAGACTGGCAGGACAATAGATGACCCGGATTTCCCAAGAAATATCTGGCCATCGAACCCTGACGAATTTGAATCTAGCATCGATGGACTTTATGTTTCCATGGAATCAATGAGTCTAGAATTATTGGCAGCAGCGTCATTGTACCTAGAGAAATCAGAAACCTGGTTACCCGATATGGCTGAAAATGGAAACACAATACTGCGCGTCATTCATTATCCTGCTCTTGGAGAAAATGCTCCTGTTGGTGCTGAAAGAAGTGCTCAACATGAAGATATCAATTTTATCACGCTGCTAGTTGGTGCAACCGCTGATGGCTTGCAGGTAATGGATCATGATGGGTCGTGGATTGAGGTCGAAGGAAATCACGACCACATAATAGTTGACAGCGGTGACATGTTGGAAAATCTCACCAATGGATTATTCAAATCTACAACGCACAGAGTCGTCAACCCTCCAGATGCTTTCACAGACAGATATTCAATGCCAATGTTTGTTCACCCAAGAAATGAAGTTGATTTGACGCCTCGTCCAGAATTCGTTGAAATGACTGGAGGAGAAGTTCTCTACGATTCCATTACCGCCGGAGAATACCTACATCAACGCCTTGTCGAAATCGGACTGGCGTCTTAGGTGTTAGTATGCGGACAATGCCTGAAATCTTAGCGGTAAAGCGAGATGGTGGGCATTTAGAATCTGCTGACTTTGAATTCATTTGTAGAAATATCGATACTTTACCAAAGGAACAACTTGGAGCCTTTTTGATGGCTTGTCAGATTAATGGATTAAGCACTGAGGAAACTAGCAACCTTACCCAAGAAATGCTCTCTGCCGGTGAGCGAATGCAGGCTGCTCCAGGAAGGGTTGACAAGCATTCAACGGGAGGAGTTGGTGACAAAATGAGTATCATTCTGGCCCCAGCTCTACGCGCAGCGGGTGCAACCGTGCCGATGCTTGCAGGTAGAGGTCTTGCCCATACCGGAGGAACCATAGACAA
>DAZU01000109.1:0-140 GCA_002507425.1 Euryarchaeota archaeon UBA53 | reverse complement strand
CTTGAATCGATTCCTGGATTTAATACTGGATTAACCCTCGAGGAGATGAAGGAAAACCCCTGTTTCATATCTCGTCAAACAAATGATATCGCCCCTGCCGATCGAGTTTTATATTCTATAAGAGACATTACTGCAACAGT
>DAZU01000010.1 GCA_002507425.1 Euryarchaeota archaeon UBA53 | reverse complement strand
GCCGCCTGCTCCACCAGAGATGCCTTCAGCACCTCCAGAGATGCCTCCTGCTCCACCAGAGATGCCACTAGCTCCGCCGGAGATGCCGCCTGCTCCACCAGAAATGCCCCCAGCAGCAGATATGCTTCTAACACCGCTGGAATCATCGCCTCCTACACCTGACCCGTTAGCGGTTACCGAGGTAAACATAGCTCCAAACGACCCATTGTTGTCTACCGGGCTTGCATCAGACGCTCTCCTATCGACACCAGTTGAGGTTGTAGTGGAAGAGTCAGATATTCCGGTTGTAGATCCTCTCGCACCAGTAACCCCAGTCGATGATGACTTTGTCGCAGCTGGCGCCAAGATTAGGCGCTCTTCCGAGGTAGATGATGTACCCGGAGACAAATTAGAGGGAACTCTACATGAAGAGGAGTCTTCAATATTAACGCCCAGTGGTGAAATCGTTAAGCAAGATGTAAAGGGGGTTTTGAAAGTAAAAAACCCATCAGAATCTGATAGAATTTACGATATTGATGTCATGCTAAACAACACGATTAATACAGATTTGGCCGGTGACCATGTTCAGGTAGATGAGTTAGAATCTAGAAAAGAATTCTCTACAAAATATTCTGTAAAAAATAGTAGAATGTTAATCTTAAGAGAAAGACTTGACACTAACCCCGACCGTGATCAAGAAAGATCACTTTCCGTCGCTAAGGGTGGAGAAGGTGGTCCGTTAATGTTAGAGATGGAAGTCGAGAATGTTTCAGGAGTATCTCTATTTGATGTATCCGTTTCTAGAGACATTCCAAAAGAACTAGATATGATCGCAACCGGAGGTTCTTCTATTGAAAATGGCGAGTTAACTTGGGATGTAGGTCATCTTTCAGTCGGAGAAGTCAAGACTTTGAACCTGTCAGGAAAAATACATGTTGAAGGAATCAAGCCAGTAAATGCTGGCACTGCAAAAGTAACTTACAAAGCCGATGCGACTCTATCGACTTTGGAGTTCAGAGAACTTGATGCTTTTTGCAGAGGTTTTGCCTACATCAATTCTGTGGAATCTGAAAGACCAGATAATTGGGAATGCAAGACTATTTTTGAAAACAGGTCATCGTTCACTGTCGACCTGGTTAAGTTACAGGTTAGAATGAAAGGAAGTGAAGATTTACTCTTCAACATAACCGACGTGTCTGAAGACGTATTACCTGAAGGGCGATGGGAATCTGATACAGTAACAGTGGAGAGCACCGGGAAGCCAGACTTTACTTGGGATCTTGGTTACACAGTCTTGCCAAGAGCAAATCACTCAACCAGCGGCACAATAGAGCTTGAACCTTCACGTTTCGAGGTATTGGATGCTAGTGTGGCAAAAGAATACAGTAAAACTGTGCTTCCCTCATATAGGAGACATGAATTGAATGCAACAATTTCTATCAAAAATGATGGTTCTTCTCCAATAAATCTAATCAGATTAACAGATGATATACCTGGACTATTCGATGCACCGTCAATTGAAGACATATCTGTGAAAATTGGTAAAACTGATGTGAGTATTGACCAATTTAAGGGGGAATTGGCAGAAGGGCTTGCAATCGAAAAAGAATTGAAAAGCCCCGATGGCCCAGGTCACACGCTTTCAATGACAATCGGAACGAAAGAGCCTATTGGTCTTGCACCTGGAAAAACTCTTGTCATATCATATCCGTTGGTAGCGCCTGACCCAAGTCCCGGTAACGAAGCTGTTGCCGGACCTGCTAGGTGTGAATTTAGCGCTGAGCGATTTGGTCCGATATGCACTCGAGATGTAGATGAAGCACCAATAGTCAAGGTCAAACACAATAGGAGAAACTTCTCCGCTGGTAAGTCAGTAATGCCCATGGGTGGCAAAGGAAGATATGAAGTATTGATAATTTTCGAGAATAACGGAGACACGGCGCTTAGAGATGTCAGCATCAACGACATTCTCCCATCTAATTTCGATCTCAAAGATTGGACAGTTCGAGGAGAGGGAAGAAAGGTAAGAGATGATGTGACCCTTGATACAAATGAAACAGACAGCGGCAATTCAAACACATGGTCTATACCGATTGTGGAGAAGGGTGAACGCTTGGAAGTTTCCTTTGAAATCAAAGGCGAAGGTGAAGTAGATGCTGAAATGCTTAATCAGTTCCATGGTGTTACCTTCGGCGATGAAGTTGAAGATGAAATCAACGAACAGGTCGCTGAACCAGATACAGAATCCACACCTGGCGATGGCTACAAATGGAGAGAAGATGTCTTACTAAGAGTAATGTCGCAAAACGGAATTGATGAATCATTACGAGATGATTTTGTAAGGCATGCAGTGAACTTTGACATCGATGAAAATATGTATCTCAAGAAAGCAGAAATTGAATCTGCTGCTGAGGCATGGGTTGCCCAGCAATCTGAGGAGGAGACAGATGTTGAGGACTCGATCGAAGATTCATTATCGACTGAGGATGCTGAAGAACATGGCGTGGAGTTAGAGGCCCCATCTGTTGAAGAGATTGAGTCAGATGGTATTCCTACCGAGGAAGATTCTGCTGAAGTCATATCATCCGAAGATATTTCAGAAGATGAAGAGGCAAAAAAAAACTAGAGTCTGAGGATATTCCTAGTAAAGTCGAATTATCAGGCGAAAAAGTGACCGATAATGATGACATGCAGTGTCCTATTTGCCCAACAACATGCAAAGAAGGCACCATGATTTGTCCATCTTGTGGTTTTGCGTTCTACTAAAGTGGAAACTCCCACTTTGGCCAGATGTGGTCTAGATTATCATCTGATACTATTACGATTACAATACGAGGAAATGTCTTCAGCATTTTTTCTAAGTCATGGACTGAAGGTGGTATTACACCATCCCGTTGATCAACAGCAAGCCATGAGTCCGGATATTGCATTAACCATGCATCAATTTCAGCCATTATACCTTCGGGTGGAACTCCGGGTCTAACACTTGCAAGATATTCCCATCCTTCTGGTATTGCTCTCTTAGAGTCAGAAAATAGGGATATGCGATTATTGCCTGACATTTTTGATAAGAATTGAATTGCATTCTTTTCCGTAACCACACAAGGAGAGCCTCTCATAGGCATTGGTTGCGAATGTTGCCAAGTATGTTTTTCCCCGGCCATATGTGCCTATTTGACCCAATATGTTTGAGGTCTTCCCCTAAAAGTGTGAAAATCTTCAAGCGATGGTTTTGGCACGCCAACCATATGAGCGGACAGTCTGCACCCCCACCAACTCCTCCCGGTGGGTCAATGATGTTCATGCTGCTATTCATGATAGTCATGACTTTTATGTTAATGTCAGAAGGTGTTAGAACGAATATGGGAACTTATGCCGACCCATACCTATCATCTTGGTTGCCAAGTGATAAGTGGTTTGTAATCACTGTACTAATTCTTGGGTCCATTTCCATGTTCGTAAATACCGCATTAAGAAATGTGTTCATGGATCCAATTGCTCAAGCTCATATCGGACATAGGCAAAGTCAAGTTAGGAAAATGCTCAATGAGGCTAGAGTTGGACGTGATCCTATTCTTATGGAGAAAGCGCAGACCCTACAACAACACATGATGCCAGAACAAATGAGTGTGCAAATGGGTGCAATGAAGCCAATGATGTTTACTATGTTTTTCATTATCGCAATTTTTGCTTGGATGGGAACTGCTGTGGGTGATTACAGGGTTTCCTATGTTTCTCTTCCTTGGTCCCCTGAATGGAATCTTGAGTCAGGAAAATTCTTATTTTTCCCTGCTTGGATTGCTACTTACATTTGCATGTCTGCACCCTTTGGTAGAATCGTTGATAGGCATATCAAATTATTCCGATATAGGTCACATCCTATAGTAGCAGAGGGAGAAAGATTGAAAGAACCGCTGCTTCACCTTGTCAGCGCACCAAAAAGCGCTAGAAGTTCTCAGGCTAATACCCGCAGACGCCGGTCGGAACAAAGACGAAGTGGGCCAAAGAAAAAATCAACTCCAATAGAATTCTCTCCGCCAAAAGCAGGGAGTGTCAAAGAGTGTCCGGAGTGTGGAGGGACCCTAATCGAAAGAGATGGGCCGAATTTACTAATCTGCAAGATATGTCGTCATGAGTGGCGGTGAGTGAGTTGCTTCAAATCACGATTTCTGGTCATCCTGGAAGTGGAACAAGTACACTTGTTTCCGGCATTTCCGAAACAAAGAATTGGGATTCAATTAATGGTGGTGAGATTTTTAGGACTGAAGCAAAAAAACGTAATTTGTCACTTCCTGATTTCGAAAGATTGTGCGCAATGGATTCCACAGTTGATAAATCGCTTGATGATATTCTAAAAATGAAAATGAAGGATAATCAAGGTCCCGAAATTGTCGAGAGCAGGCTATGCGGTTGGTGGGCATTCAAATTAAATCTTAATTGCGTCCGTGTTTGGCTGCATGCAAGTGAAGAAGTAAGAGCACAACGTGTAATGAATCGAGAATCGTTATCTAGAAAAGAAGCAGTATCGCAGAATAAAGCTAGGCTAGAGGTAGACAGGTTGAGATTCAATGATATGTATGGACTAGATCCCGAAGATATGACTCCTTACACTCATGTTATCGATGCATCAAATTCTACTGCCCAACAGGTTTTGGATGAAGTTATAGAAATTTTGGAGGAAATGTCATGATTATTATTGAGAATGACGTTTCAACATCAGCAACACATGGTTGCCATCCTTCAAATCGTTCAATTGAACAACTTTTGGAATCAGGGTTTTTCTTGTTGGATAAAGCGCCTGGGCCGTCTTCGCATCAAGTGAGTGCTTGGGCCAGGGACCTTTTGGGGTTGGAAAAGATGGGTCATGGCGGAACACTCGATCCGTTTGCAACAGGAGTTTTGCCACTTCTTTGTGGCAAAGCGATGAGATTGACAAGTCGAATACTAACTCACGACAAATCGTATATTGCTTTGCTTAAATTAGGTGGTATGATTTCTCGAGAGGCTTTGGAAGAAAAAATGAATATGCTAAAAGGGAAAGTATACAATGTGCCTCCAGAAATCTCAGCAGTAAAGGTTCAGGTTAGAACGAGGAAAATTATGGGTTTTGAAATATTAGATATTCAAGATAAGTTAGTGCTTACTCGCATTACTTGTGAGGCAGGAACTTACGTTAGAACAATGGCAAGAGATCTAGGATTATTGATTAACATGAAAGTCGAATTGAAAGAATTGCGGCGCCCCTCATCTGGTGAATTCAGTCTTGAAAACTCCATTACAATGCAACAGTTATCCGATGCGAATTGGCTATGGAAGGAGCGTGGAGATACTAGCGCTATGGAAAAAATTCTACATCCAATCGAAAATATGCTCGCTGATGTGCCAAGGATTGTTGTAAAAGATGGAGCTGCAGCCGCAATCTCGCATGGAGCACCACTTTTGAGACCTGGCGTTGTTAGTCTAGATGGTAATCTAGGAGTTGGAAGTGAAGTGTTGATTGTCACAATCAAAGGAGAAGCAGTGGCTCTGGCAGAAATGCTACAAACTAGTAAGGTAGTTCCATCGATGACAAAAGGTGAAGTTGCCCATCCAAAATGTGTTCTAATGAAAGAGGACACATACCCTCGCAGTTGGAAAGGATAACTCTAAGCTTCAACGTATTCTTCGTAGACCCATTCTTCTGTTTCGATTCTTATTTTCAATTCACTCATGTATTCCACACTCGACTTCGTTATCTGACGATAAAGAGCCCCCACAGCCCATTCGAAGTAACCAATTCTGATTACTTCAGCATATGAATGTTAACCTTAATTTTGGGTTTATCCGTCAAACGACCTTCAATTTAGGACCTTATTCAAGTTTCTTTATTTTCGCAGGAGCTAAAAGTCCAAACACACCTAAAATTACTAAGAGAATAAGTCCTGTGAAAACATATACTGTTGTTTGACCTATTGATAGTCCGCCACTAGATTCAGGTGCCTGATCTACATTAACCTCTTCGAATATTGGAATTACTTTTATCATGAGATTATTTTCTTCGTTAATTTCATCAATGTTCATGGATCTGTCAACTTCGACTTTGATTATTATACTATCATCATCATAGGGTGCCTGCATATCACAAAAAGTAACACCTAATTGTCCAGGTACTAGCAAATCTATTGTTCTGCTATCGATTAATCGTTCATCAGCATAACATCTAATACCTACATTTGAAGAGGATATCTGCCCTGAATTTCTAACATATACTTCAATATCGAAGACATCTCCTTCTCTAATGTTTGAGCTTGTTAAAACCTCTTCGATGTATAATTCTGCGAGGGCTCTAACTTCAATATCCAGAATTCTTTCCACGCAGTTTTCTTCGTCGCATGCAGTTACAGTAATGGATGTAAAACCAGGAGTAGTTGCATTTATGCGAATTATTCTGTTAGTCATATCGATAGTTGCCCATGAACGGTTCGTAGTGACTGTTAGATAATCATTAAAGGTATCAATATCAGTTAGAATAAAAGACACATTATGAGTATATCCAAGTTCGACAGGAACAATAGATTGAAACTCACCAAGAACGGGTAAATCATTTATCTCCTCGATATTTATTGTAGAGACATCAATCCAGTAGTTACCAGCTTGATCTGTTACAATAGTTTTGAACTGAGCAATTCCATATGCATCATTTACCAGCTTTATTCGTACTTGGCCTTGGGTTAAATCAACCTCGATTAATTCAGGATTATCATTTTCAAATTCAACAGACAATTGTTCAGCTGGTGTTCTATCATCCGAACACCTAGAAATTAATGGAACTAATATTCCGCCGCCGTCTTCTTGTAAGTCGTGTGATCCAACCATCGAGCAGATAGGGTCTTCATCATACTCAACTGAATATGCCCCAATAACTGATACCTCATTTAATTGCAATATCATACTAGCCGCTGAACCATTATTTCCCCAATTATACCAGGCCTTGATTTTTACATCTAAGGTATTATCTGATGGATTAAATGTATGTCCTATCGAGGCTTGGATGTCAAACTCTCCGATAGAAGTAGCATCATTATTGGCAATAGTTTCACCATTTACTACTATTGTCCAACGTGTCGAATTAACTACCATTGAATCGGCATCTCCGCTGATGCTCCCTTTGACCCTGATGTGGGGGTCATTAATGTCAATCCAAGCCCTCGACAAGCATGTGTCAGATATTGTAAATTTCAATTGAAGATCATCATTAACTGATGGAATTAAACCTTCTGCAATTGCTATCCATGCTCCGTTGTCGTTAAGATATTCTAATTCAATTGACCCGCTTGAGTTTGTATGAGAAAAGTGTAACCTTCCCCAACTTTGATCTGCCGGTTTTTCTATTACTCCAGTTACCCATGTACCTCCTGTTGATTGAAGTCCGCATGGGGCTATTGAAACGGATGAGAAGACACCCTCTGTAAGGTTGAAATCAATTATTGGCCACTCATCTACCAAATTTTGCGATGATGCGACAACTCTCTCGGCACCGTACCAAGGGGTTTGCATTGTTATCTTTAAGCCGACAGCATCAACTCTAAGTTGTGAGTCATCTGACTCTCCGTTACTTACATAATCAAGATCAATTTCAAGATTAGACAAATCACTCCAAGTCCATTCTTCATCACTTGTTATTTCGGTTGACCAACCGTTTGACATGTAATATAGACCTCCTTGTGTATTGCTCCAAGTCTTGAATAGGTCATACACTCCTGAATTTATCACCGAAAACCTAGCTTTATCATTTGTCATTCTATCGGGAATCTCAAAATGAATCAATAGGTGAACATCTCTTATATGATTATCAATATATGAACCGACATCGAATCCGCCAACTCTTATGTCCGGGCCTGATGAATATGTATACGCCCCGTCTGGTATTCCTAGCGATGCATTGGAATCGGTGCTTGAAGAGCTTGCCCAAAATGTGTGCTCATCTAAGTGCTCAGGTAGTTCAATTCCCATTGTGATATGGGAATCTGCCAACATTCCAATGGTATGTTCTCCATCTTCACTTCTATCTTCAGGCGTAAATGCAAGATGCCTTTGAAAATTCCATTCGCTCGAATTTTCCATGCCTCCCTGAGGAAAAATGTCAACATCGCTTGTTGAATGCACACTTCTAGCATTTGCAGGAATAGCAGGCGCTAATAAGAGGATTAGTATTAGAATCACTACTCTCCGCATAGAATCTCCACTCAAAGGATATGGTTTGAAAACAACGGTGATTCATGTCAAAGATATTGACGGAATGAGATATATACGGTGTGCCGGTGGAACAAATTAACCGATGGCTGTGATGGTGTAGCGGTTAGCACGGTAGGTTGTGGTCCTGCCAGCCCGGGTTCAATTCCCGGTCACGGCCCCACATGGATTGCTCAACTTGGTTCGTAAATGATGCTATGTTCGTTCAATTAATTCCGAAACTTCATAACTGCGTCATATACACTATAGATTGGATGGGATGCATATGGGAGAGCGTAAGCAAGTAGGTTTGACTAGGAATTTTCTTCAATCACTGATGGAGGAGCAATTAGAGATTCAGCAACATGTTACCATTGATGTGTTTGAGCAGCCATCAGTGCACAATGATGATACGCTAAGGCACGTGGCAGAGCGCATAGTTGAGAAAGCAATCACGGTCTCTAACAAGGGTTTGGCAGAGGATGTGTTATCCAGAGCAAGCGTTGACAACCAACTACCAGCAGACCCGAAAGTCAAGTCAGGTCACTTGAGACATCTTGGTAAGAGAGCCAGAAAACTTTCTAGAACAGAAAGGAAATTAAAAGTTAAAAAAGCCGTGGGAGAAGCCAAATCTCGTCCTGCTCTTGGACATGAAAATTTACCGCGCACTAAAGCAAGGAAAATTACGCTTTGAAACCGAACACACAAAAACAAATTCAATTACGGGTGTTTTGTGGTAACAATGGATATTGCCAATCCCAGTGATGAACATAATATGCTTAGACAAATGGTTCGTGACTTTGTATCAGAGTACGTTGAGCCCCAGGCACTTGAGCACGACAAGAAAGAAATATTCAATCACCAACTATTCCGACAACTTGGTGATCTGGGGTTACTCGGTTTAACAGTCTCTGAGGATTATGGAGGCGCTTCAATGGATGCAACAGCAGTTACGATAGTCCACGAAGAATTATCCTCCAGTGATCCGGGATTTGCTCTTGCTTACCTTGCGCACTCACTGCTGTTTGTAAACAATTTAGAATTCAATGGTTCTGCTGAGCAGAAGGAAAGAATTTTGCCGAAAGTTTGCTCAGGAGAATGGATTGGCGCAATGGCCATGAGCGAGCCAGATACGGGCACAGATGTCCTGGGATTAACAACATCAGCTAGCAAAAATAATGACGGGACTTGGACTTTAAACGGAAGAAAAATGTGGATTACCAATGGTTGTATAGATGACCATGGAACGCCAGCAGATGTTGTATGGGTCTATGCAAGGACCGGAACCGATGCAAAGGGTAGAGCCCAAATTTCGACATTTTTAGTTGAAAATGGAATGAGAGGTTACTCTGTCGGGCAGAAGATTCTCGATAAGACAGGAATGCGTGCTTCAAACACAGCTGAGTTAGTATTCCAGGATTGTATAGTACCTGACACTAATTTAGTGGGTGATGCTGGAGATTCAATGATACACATGATGGGTAATTTAGAGATTGAAAGATTGGGTTTAGCCGCAATGTCTCTAGGAATTGCAAGAAGATCACTTCACGAAATGAACAAATACGCTAGTGAGAGAGTTGCCTTCGGAAAAGAAATCAGAAACTTTGGTCAAATTCAGAGATACATAGGCGAATCTTGGGCAAAATATCGTGCAATGCGGGCTTACATTTACGACACTGCGAATTCCCTATCACTCGGTGAAACTGGGCAAAGGCTGGATAGTGATGGAGTCAAGTTGTTTGCTACTACAGCCGCAAAAGAAATCGCAGATGCTGCAATTCAAGTGATGGGCGGTTATGGATATGTATCTGAATACGTAGTCGAGCGTCTATGGAGAGATTCAAAACTTCTGGAGATTGGAGGAGGGACAATAGAATCACACCAGAAAAACATTACAAGAGACTTATCAAAATCTCCAGAATCAATAACTAACTAATCATACAATGATATCATAATTTGTTAATTAATTTGATTTAGATGGGATAGTCCTGGTCGGAGTCGAACCGACGTCCCCGGGACCAAAACCCGAGATGATGGACCACTACACTACAGGACTGTGGTGACCTTCCGTGGAGGATTCACTTCAAGTTAGTTTCGCCTATTACTTCACGAGCAGATGTGACAAATTCTTCCAAGTCCAATCCTTGTTGTTCTTCGTATAATCGTGCCATGTATGCCATGTCAAGTTTATCTAGATATTTTACAAATTTAGATTCCTCAGTTCTTTGCTCCTCATATTCAAGAAGCAAGTCAAGCCAGAATGGAGCCAATTTATTCATTGCTTTAATCTCATCATTGTGTTTGTTTGTTTGATCATCAAGGGGGGTTAAATCACCGACGATAATCTCTGGCAAATCATGTACAATGCACATTTCTATTACTCTTGTCTTGTTCAGATTACCTGGACATAATTTCATCGCGAGAATAGCCATACCCCAACTATGAGATGCTACAGATTCAGGACTCTCGACACCAGATCTTACCCAGCCAGTTCTGAGTAGTTGTTTCAATTTCATCCATTCTCGCATAATTCGGCCAACGGACATTTCCTTTCAAACATAATTGCTGTAATTCTTGTAAAAAGCCAATTATCATCAATGTCTTCCTCCTGGGGGTTTGTATGAGCATCAAAAAAATGGCAGTTTTGGGAGCTGGACAAATGGGTAATGGAATAACTCAGGTCGCTGCTTGCGCAGGTATTGAGGTTGTAATGGTTGACATCAAACAGGAATTTGTTGAAAAAGGAATGGCTACAATCGAAAAGTCTCTGAGTAAGTTGGTTGCAAAAGAAAGAATGACACAGGAAGATGCAAACTCAGCGAGGGACAGAATTTCAACCTCCATCGACAGGAGCTCATGTGCCGATGCAGATTTAGTTGTGGAGGCAGTTCCTGAGATTCTGAACCTCAAAGTTTCAATTTTCAAGGAGTTAGATGAAATTTGTAAACCTGGCTGTATATTGGCCACAAACACCTCATCAATCTCAATTTCAGAAATAGCTTCGGCTACAAATAGACCAGACCGAGTGATTGGAATGCATTTCATGAATCCAGTACCGATAATGAAGCTGGTTGAAGTTATCAACGGAAATGATACGGCAAGTGAGGTCACCGAAACAATTCTCCAAGCAGCAGAACAGATGGGAAAAACTCCACTTATGTGCAACGATTCACCAGGATTTGTCTCCAATAGAATTCTTTGCCCAATGATTAACGAAGCGATATTGACACTTCAGGAAGGAGTAGCCGAACCTAAGGCTATCGACGGAATAATGAAATTGGGTATGAATCATCCAATTGGACCCCTGGCTCTATCGGATTTGATTGGCAATGATACAGTTCTACATATTATGAACGTTCTCCATGAAGGACTGGGTGATGATAAATACGCCCCTGCTAAACTTTTAGTTGACATGGTAAGAGATGGCAAGCTTGGTAGAAAGGTTGGTCAAGGGTTTTATTCATACTCGTAAAATAGTAACATTTGATATGGGAAAGAATATCCCAAAACATGAGACGAGCAATTGCGGCAGCAGTTTTGATGTTCTCCATAATTTTTCTTCCCGTAATCCAAGCAACGGATTCAGATGGTGATGGTGTTCAAGATGTGGACGACGTCTGTCAATTCATAGCAGGCAATGCGACCTCAGCACTAGGACTTGGATGTCCAGACTCGGACGGAAACGGATTGGCCGACTTTGAAGAGGAGAAAAGGCATAATTGGGGAAATTCCGTTCAAGAAAACATCGATTATAACGACCCAGTCGGAGGGGAACCAGAATCTCTAGAATGGGCGCTTAATGGGTCTGTTTTCTATGGAGGAGGTCAGACAGATACTGTTGTAGTGTTCGATTCTTTAGGAAATCGGATTACCGATCTGTATACGATGACTGGTGATATTCGAGACATAGAATTGTCGCCAGATGGCACTATGTTAGCAGTTACTAGTAAGGGAGACGGGGCGGTAGTAATTGACTCGACAACCGGAAACTTGATTGTCAATTTAAGAAACAACAGCAACGGTAGTTTACAAGGGTGGATTTGGGCTGTGGGCTGGTCAAATGATCAGAATCATATATTCGTTCATAACGGCAGCTCAGGACTACTTGTGTTTGAGACTGCAAACTGGTCATTGATTCAATTCCTAACCGGTTTCCCTGAGTGGTTCGGATCTTCTTGGATTGGAGGAATTGATACAACACCCGACGATAGTATGCTTGTATTTTCGACTTTAGCTCAGGTCCACGGGTATTGGACAAGCAATTGGACTAAGGCATGGACAAATCAAAACAACACAGAATATGTGAGAGCTCTTGAAATTAGTCCAGATGGTAGGTTTATGTTATCTGGAGGAGATGCTGGTGTTATCTTGGTTCATGACATAACAACCGCAAGACCTACGCTTACAAACACAATAAACATAACCGGATTTCCTGATATTTATGAAATAGAGGTTTCAGATGGTGGAGGCACAGCGATAATAGCAAGCCGGTCAGAATCTAATGGAATAACAGCATTTGATACAACTTCCTGGTCTAGCTTAGGAGCTATATCTGGATTTGGTGATAATAACGGCAATAGAGGTGTTGACACGATATCTTTGAGTCCCGATGGAGAACGACTAGCAGTTTCACACAGAAGAGGCTGGCTTTCAGTAAGCATAGTTCCTGATGGTTTTCTTAGAGTTCATGGTGATTACTATAATTCCCTGATGGAAGGTCCATGGCGCTCAACTTTTGTTAGCAACGAATTAACTCCAAGAACATGGGAGTATGATAGAGTGTCAACCACTCTTGATATCTGTGCATCAAACCACTACATGAGTTCTTACACAAATGGTATTAGTCCACTTTACGCAACAAAAGATATTGATTATGAAGAAAACGGGCTGTGGGATTGCAAGAATTCTAATGAAACAATTCTAGAGATTCCCTATGGTAGAGCAGCTGGCGCTCTAATGGTAAAGTCCGGAGGGGAAACAGAAGCATGTTTGCAAACAATTGGTGGGTTGTCCATGGGACAACTGCGTTGGCTAACCTCTAGCCAGACAAAGTCCTCTCTAACAGCAAACGGAGAAATGCCTGGACTAATGTGGCCATCAGTAGTCCCAAATGACAATGGTAACAATATTCCTGAGTGGATTGATTTGCACAGTTCATGTCCAGATACAGAAATTGTTTTATCACATCGATGGAGCAATAAAACCGATATCACGATATTAGAAGAAACGGTATTATGTGCAAATTGTGTTCAAACTGATTCACTTTACACATCCACTGCACAAAGATATAGGGCGATAGTTGGAGAATTCCGGTCTGACATTACCCAAGGTCTGAATGCTTCAGCCGGGGAAGGTTCTATTGGTTTTACAGAACTAGTTTATTCTCTGAATTATTCAAACGAACTTCACATCGTTCCAATTGTAGATAATTACACTCACGGCGCAGCAGATGCGATTAACGCAGGAGGAGTTGCAATAAATCCATCTCTAAACTCATCTCGAAGCGGAGAATGGCCCCTTCAGACAGACATGAGAGTTGCTACTTCCTTAGAGCATCTATCTAGGAATATAAATTTCATCAAATATTTACTAACTGATACCGCACAGTTAAAATGGGAGCAAATGGGTTTCACAAGTTTAGATGCTTTCGCTCTATACAAATCATGGGCTAGATTAGGCATAGATATGTCTCACCTGTTACCTGATGGAGATGGAGACGGAGTATGGGACGGCGAGGACCTTTGTCCAGATACAGATCAGTTAGTATCGGTCGATGACTTTGGATGTGCTGATAATCAACTTGACAATGATAACGATGGCTATACCAACGACCAAGATGACTGCGATGATGAATTTGGTACTTCAATGTGGGGTAGCATTGGCTGTCCAGATTCTGACGGCGATGGATGGCAAGATGTTGATGACAGTCATCCAGATGATGTAACTGAATGGAATGATACTGATGAGGACGGATTTGGAGATAACTCAGACGATTGTATTGACTTATTCGGAAATTCAACTGAGGATGTTATTGGGTGCTTGGATACAGACGGGGATGGCTGGTCCGATTTAGGTGATGTATTTCCGCAGGATCCCACAGAATGGCTGGATTCTGATTTAGATAATTACGGTAACAATATCGATGCCTTCCCATTCGAGCAGACTCAATGGGCTGATACGGATTTAGACGGATTTGGAGATAATGAAACCGGATTAGAAGGTGATGATTGCATTGATGAGTATGGTATGTCATTCCAGGACGGGATTTTTGGTTGTCTTGATTCAGATGGTGACGGTTGGGCCGATGTAGTAGACGATTTACCACTAAATCCTGAACAGTACAGGGATTTAGATGGGGACGGGGTTGGAGATGATGCAACGCTTGGTTCATACGATTGGTGTCCTGAAACATCTCCAACTGAGATCTCCCTTGTCGATAGTAACGGTTGTGGTCCGTCAGAGAGAGATACAGATTACGACTCTTTTACCGATGATATCGACCAGTGTTTGAATACTCCGATAACTCAGACTTCAAGAGTTAACACAACGATATTTTTGGATGCAGGTTCATCAGAAGTCAACCCCTTCCTAGGCTGTGCACCTTCAGAAATTGATGAGGATGGTGATCTTGTAACACTTGATAATGATTGGGATGACAAGAATCCCGACCAAATAATGGATACAGATGGTGATGGTTTTGGAGACAACTCAGATGGAGCAAACGGTGATGATTGTCCATTCCAGAATGGTAATTCAGTGTATGATTTGGTTGGATGTGTAGATTTGGACGGTGACGGTTGGTCATCTTCGCACGATTTTAACGATGGTGATAATACTCAATGGAATGATACAGACGGCGATGGTTTTGGAGATAATTGGGACAACCCTGATTGGAATGAAACTAGACAATTGGGAATCTTCTTTATTGGAGCAACAGAACCAGACCGATGCCCGAACCAATATTCTGGATTTTTATATTCACAATTCCAAGGTTGTTTGGAAGAACTAGTCGATGGTGATGATTCGCAAGAGTCCACTGAAACGACTTCAGAAGAGGAAGAATCAAATTTGATTCTGATTTTAGGCATAGCAGCAACAGGTATAATTTTCATATTATTTGGAGCAATAGCGGTAATTCTTAGGAAGAAGCCAAAGAATCGCCAATCAAAACCTAGGCCTAGGTCTAGTGTAAATAGTGAGACCGAAAATCTCGTGAATCAAGCGGAGGAAGTTTTGAAGGAGTCTGAATCCGTCAATAATACTGATTTTGTTGCAAATTGGGAGGATTTACCGGCGGGTGAGTGGTTACCAAACGATGAAGACGGGGTTAATTGGTATCTTGATAACGATGGTAGACATTGGTATTCCGATGATGACGGTTTCAGAATTTGGAAAGAGTAAACACAAATTGTTGCCTCATTTTGCCTTTCAACATGGCAAAGACATTCTTAGTCACCGGGGCCTCGAAAGGGATTGGCAGAGCTATTTCAGAAAAAATGTTGAAAATGGGTTTTATTGTAATCGGTTTAGCAAGAGAAAGCGAAAACTTGAGAACTCTTGAAGATCTAATGACAGATTACAACAATAACTCAACAGTTGTTAACTGTGATATGGGAAGTGTAGATGAAATAGACAAAGCGTGTAATGAAATTCTGAGAAATTATCAACATATAGATGGGATTATACATAACGCAGGAACAATTCACCCAATAAAAGGTATATTTGAGTCTAATATAACCGAATGGAACCGTTCTATCAGGGTTAATCTTTGTGGGGTTCAGTCTCTAACGAGTAACCTACAATCGATTATAGGCGGTAAATACCCTACCCGCATCACTACGATTTCGAGTGGAGCATCTAAGCGAGCACTGCATGGTTGGAGTTCATATTGCGTGTCAAAAGCGGGTTTGGACATGTGGACAATGTGCATGTCAGAGGAAGGCCCTAAGCATAATATTTCAGCAGTATCGGTAGCGCCGGGAATTGTCGACACAGGTATGCAAAGCGACATCAGGAATGCTAATTCTGAATCCTTCCCGAGTTTACAAAATTTCATTGGATTCAAAAACAACGGAGATTTGAGTGATGCGGATAGTGTAGCAGAAAGTTTGATACCAATTTGCATTGGGAAATTTGGTGAAAATGGACAAAGGTTGGATATACGCAATCTCTAGAGAAATCATCGATTTTATGGGAATCGTCATAAGCCACAACTGTGGCCTACGTTTGAGGGAGACTAATGCCTGGAACAACCCGTGTGGAAATTAGAACACTAAAAGTCGGAAGATATTGTTGTGTTGATGACAAAGCATACAAAATTAATTCGATTTCAAAATCAAAACCAGGTAAACACGGTTCTGCAAAAGCTAGGTTGGAACTGATTGACATTTTCACCAATCAAAAAATCTCCCATGTCGGCAGTGTAACAGATACAATAAACGTACCACTCATAGAAAAAGGAACGGCAATGGTTACACACATAGAGGGTTCTGAGGTCCACGCGATGAATATGCGGGACCACTCAATGATGATTCTTCCTTTAGAAGAAGGACTTGAAATTGATGCTGGTAAAGAAATAATGTGGATGGAAGCACTCGGTCTTTACAAAATTATTCGGGACCATTGAGCTCCAATTGAGGTGCTAAAATGGGTGTCAAAAAGTCAGCTTACCGCCAGCCTGTTACCCCAGAAGGGCTCAAGGCTATTGAGAAGGGCACTCTTACATGGTTAGATGACGAGATGTATAACAATCTCAACACTGGAGTATTAGAACAATATCTGGAAGAGAAGAACCTTGAAGAAGCGTTCGAAGTATCGCACTGGGATACTGGTAAAGTAATGGTGGGAATAGGTATTGGAGCAGTTTTCTCAGGAGTAACTGCATACATCGGATTGAAATTAGGTCTCGCTATTTCTGCCGCATGGTATATTGCATACGTTTTGGGGATGGCACTAAAATGGTCACCCTCGGAGGTCAATATTGCTACATCTGCTACAACAGGTGCTACTCACGCATCTACCGGTTTTATATTCACTTTCCCAGCAATTTTCCTTCTAGCAGCAAAAGAAGAATATTGGTTATCAGGTGACCCATTGATTCTTCTTGGTGCTGGTGAAACTATGCGTTTAGCGTTCGTTGGAATTGTAGCTTCAATGTTTGCAGGATTTTTGGGAGTGATGTATTTCATTATATTCCGGCGGGTGTGGTTAGTCGAAGATCCACTTCCACTACCTGGTTTTGAAGCGACGCTCAAAATGCTTGACATTGCAAGTGATGTTAGCACGGGTGCTGTTGAGCATGCTCGTGACTCTTTGAAAACAATTGGATTATGGACAGGGCTAACAATGATTGCATTGTTTATTATTGAATATCCTGTTATCTGGCTTGATGGCAAACGCCAATCGATTACAACATTTGTTGCAGAGATGTTTACAGGAGATACCTTTGGTCTAGCATCTTTTTACTCTAGTGCAAAAATTCACCAACCTGGAGAAGTTATAGATGGCGTTGCGAAAGGGCCGGCACACTATAATCCGGATACAATCCTCAACCCGTTCATGTATACATACGTGGGGGTTGCATTGACTCCCTCGATGTTTGCTATTGGTTGGTTTATGAAAACACGGGTTGCTTTCCTGGTAAATTTGGGAACAATCGTTGGATGGCTATTCTTAATTCCGCTTGCAGTGGCATTTAACATGCCAGTTTACGAAGGTCAGATTGGGGCGACGATACCTCTTCAAGAATTGCCAGCAGCCTTGCATTCCATGAATCCAGAGGTCAATCCTTACTCTACTGGAGCAGTTCAAATGTTCGCATTCTCAAAAGCGGTAAGGTTCATTGCTATTGGGGCGATTGTTGGTGGTGGCATATTTGGTCTGCTAAAAATGTGGAAAACATTTGCCAACATTTTCGGTGATATAGGAAGAGCGTTCAAGGGTGAGAGTGGTCAAGAATACATGGAAGGGAAAGGTTGGTATGAATGGCCGCTAGCGCATATTCCAATCTTTATGCTTCTAACTTTTGGTGCGATGATTATAATATTCAAACTCGGTAATTTTCCATTCCTAGCTAGCATTGTATTTTCCATTGTCCTACTTTCAACAACATTCCTGTTAGGAGCGATTGCTGTAAGAGTTATGGGTGAAACGGGAATCGAGCCTGTATCAGGCACATCATTTATAGTCCTATTAATGCTATTTGCAGTGTTTTTGAACTTCACTGATCCTCTGGGATTAACCACTCAAGAAGCGGTTTTGTTAGGGTTGGTTGGAACTACTGTATTTGGTTCTGCTATCTCAATGTCAGGCACGGTGATTGGCGATTACAAAAACAGCCTGTATATTGGTAACAGGCCATATCACATCTCAAAGGGTAACATAATGGGTGTTGTTCCAGGAGCAGTAATCGGAGCAGGGGTTGCAATCTTCCTTGCAAATGAACTGGCTCAGGGGAGAATTGACTTGATCGCCCCTCAGGCAAACGCATTCGCCACATTCTCTGTGATATTCGCAGAAGGACAAGGGGACCTATATCTCTTGGGCCTCGGTTTCCTATTGGGAGTCTTCGTTGAGTGGGCAACAGGAATGGGAACTTCTTTCGGACTTGGTATGTATTTGGATGTTCCTCACACCCTTCCGATGCTTATTGGTGGAGTTGCTAGAGATAAATGGGAAGAAAAGAAATTACAACCAAAAATTGATGCCATCAAAGAAGAGGAAGGGACAGTTGTTGCAGAGAAGCAGCGGGCACTAATTCTACTTGGGACTTTCATGGTTGCTGCTGGTTTACTCACTGGTGAAGCATTCTTTGGAACAGAGAGCAGTATACTATCGTTTATTGATTCCTTGATGTCCCCAGAATTCGGCTCAAGTTTAACATGGCACTTCGTCAGGCTCGCCGGATTTGTAATGTTAAATGTCCTGATTGGTTATCTTATCTTCTACTTGTTTAGAAGAGCGGGAGTGATAGGTGGCTCAGGCCCTAAAGATGCAGAACTAATTGAGGCTTGATTCAATGTCCAAAGCTCCACCACTTGTGTGGGGTCTTCTCATTGTTTCAGTTCTTGGTGTATCATCAGCTGGTGCAATATTATCTCATCTTGACGAGATTCCACCACTCATGCGGGCCTCTTGGAGATTGCAAATCACTGTATTGATGTTAGCCCCGTTGGCAATTTTCCAATACCGGCAGATGGATGATATATCTAAGAGAAGATTGTTGGAAAAACCTACAATTTACATCATTCTTGGTTCAGGCGCAGCGCTTTCTGCGCACTTTGGTGCTTGGACAACATCTCTAGACAAAACTTCGATTGCCCATTCGCTACTATTTGTCACAAGCCACCCGATCATCATTGTAATCGGAACAGCCATTCTAGTTCGGAGACCACATATATTAGAGACAAGCGGAGCATTAGTCGGTCTAACTGGTGCTGTCATTACGCTTCTTGATGCAAAAAATAGCGGGGAGGTTACTCTATTTGGAGACCTTCTCGCCTTTGCTGGTGCAGTCACAGTTGTAGGATATATTGTAGCTGGAAGAATACTAAGAAGTTGGATGCCAGTATTTGTTTATGCATTACCAGTTACATTAATTGGTGCAGTTTTGTTAATACCAATGTCAATAGTTTTGGGAGAGAATACTTCTCCTACTGGTTGGGTTAAATCAGATTTATTGGGATGGTTTGTCATTCTAGCCTTTCTTGCAGGTATAGTAGGACACACAGGACTAAACGCCTGTTTAAGGTGGCTTCCCCCACTGACAATATCATTTGCTGTGACATTAGAACCAATAATAGGCACTTTCATTGGATGGTTTCTCTTTGATGAATCAATCCCAGGAAAATGGACTTGGTTCGGTGGTTTTATTCTGATAACTGGGATAATGCTTGTGATAAAAGGTGGTGATGAGATTGAGTTGGATACTTCTGACAAATGATGATGGAATTGATGCAGATAGTTTGCAAAAACTTGTTACGGCATTACATAACAAAGGACATGGATGCGTGGTTTTCGCTCCAAAAGAGAACAACTCAGCTGTAAGCATGAAACTCACTTTGGGAAAGGGTTTAGAAGTTGAGAGGCGTGAAGATATTAGGGAAAATGTGTTCCAGTTTTCTATAGCTGGTTCGCCTTGCGATTGCGTTATTGCTGCATTGGATGGTGGGCTTGAGAGATTAACCCCAGGCGTGATACCAAAGTTAGTTGTAAGTGGCGTAAACCTTGGTCCTAACTTATCCCAAGATGCATACCACAGTGGGACAATGGCTGCTGCAAGGGAAGCTGGGATGTATGGTATGCCTGCAATTGCATCCTCATGGTCTTCTTTCGATCCAAAGGGCATGGATGTTTCAATTGACGCAACAGTCCAGTTGGTTGAGGCTGCGTTGAAAATTCTACCTGAAACTCCCGAAAACGTAAATCGTCCTCACGTAGATGTTAATGCTCCCCATCTCTCAGCATGGCCGGATGAGTCAAAACATCTGTGGAGAAAGGATGCAAAAAAGGCACTGGTAAGTGCTTTTGCTTCCGGTGAAATATTTCTAAACATCAATGTTCCAAGAGACTGGAAAGGAGATTTTGCTTCAACTCGTCTTGGGATGCGTTGGTATAGAAACGCAATTACATTCGCCAACGACAAATCTACATTCAAATTAGGTGCAGCCAAGATAGACGTGGATGCTGTAAAAGATGGCGACGTCGATGCTGACTTAGTTGGTGTTGCTAGCGTAACCGTTATGCCGTCCTGGCCCCAAACACATCCATTGGATGTTGATCCGGCTTTGCTTGCATGGTCTTTGAAAAATAGTGAGGGTGGTCTCCCTATTTGGCTTAGATAAATTTAGCCACTAAATCTCGTAATCTTCTAAAATCAATCTAACAGTTGCCTTCGCGGAATTCAAGACACCAGGCAGACCAGCACCAGGATGAGTACCGGCCCCTACTATATACAAGCCGGGAATTTTAGGATCTTTATTCGGCGGTCGGAAATAAGCACTCTGTGTTAATTTTGGAGCGACTGAGAAAGCTGACCCATTAAATGCCACCAACTCATTCTTGAATGTTTCAGGTGTGATATGCCGTCTAGTAACTATGTGCTTACTTAGTTCAGGCATTTCTACTTCAAGGGCTTCAATTATTTTATCCCCATACTCCTCAGCGATTTCATCCCAATCGACATTCGCTCTCCCAAGGTGAGGCACAGGTGCTAGAACATATGCTGAACTACATCCTTTTGGAGCTAGGCTTGGGTCGGTCACAGTCGGAACGTGTAAATACAAACTAAAATCATCTGGAATTGCGCTACCTTTGAAAATTTCATTAAGTAATTCTTTGTATCTTGGTCCAAACAATATAGTGTGGTGAGCGACGTCTTTGTATTCTATGTCTGTCCCAAAATACAGAACAAACAAAGACATAGACCAATCCATTTTTTCTAATTTCTTAGCCTTATTTCTGGCGGATTTTATACCCCCATATATTGAATTGTATGTGTGGTGAATGTCTGCGTTTGACACTACAAGGTCAAATTCCTCTATTTTGCCATTATTATCAGTCACTATGTGCTTGGTTCCACCTTCAGTATTCTTGACATCAATTGATTTCACAGGATTACTTAGCCTTATCTCACCACCCAGCTCTTCAAACAACTGGATTAAACTTCTCACCATTGCATGCGTTCCTCCTTTAGGGAAAAACACCCCCCATTCTCTTTCTAGGTAGTGTATAAGGGTGTATATTGAAGAAGTCTGGAAAGGATTACCCCCGACTAAAAGGGAATGAAAACTCAGTGCTTGCCTCAGGTGTTCATCTTTGACATATTTGGAAACAGTAGAATATACCGACCTGTCTGCTCTTAGTTTCATTAATGAAGGGGAAACAGCGAGCATATCTGAAAATTTTAGAAATGGTCTATCTGCTAGTTCAGTATATCCTTTTTGGAAGACTTTCTCAACATATTTGAAAAACTCCTGGTATCCCTCAGCATCGGCTTTACTCCTTTCTGCAATCTGCTTAACCATGGTTTCTTCGTCACGAACATAATCAAACCGATCTCCATCGCTCCAAATTAGGCGATACATTGGAGATACTTCATTCAATTCAATATAGTCTTGCAAATTTCTTCCAGACAACTCAAACAATTCCGTAAGTGTGTGTGGTGCAGTAACTACGGTTGGTCCTGCATCGAAAATAAATCCATCATCGTTGTAAACGTAAGCTCTTCCACCTGGGAGGTCTCGAGCCTCATATATTACGGTCTTGAATCCAGCACTTTGAAGTCGAATTGCAGCACCAATTCCACCGAAACCACTACCAATTACGGCCGCTTTTCTATCATTGTCCGCCATTTCTTTCAAACATCCCAAAAAGTCCTCCCATGATAACATTTGCATCTTGTCAAACACCTCAAAAAACACTGATTTGAAACAATTACTTATAACAAACATTACATTGCTGTTTCAATAGGGTAGATTAATGTCAAACGAAAATCTCAGTCCTGAACAGGTTTTGGCTGTTAACGGGGAGAGTTTTTTCTGGGCAAAAAGGTTCTTGGGGCCAAAGATGGGCAAGGATGCTGCAAGACTCTATTCCTTTTGTCGAATATTAGACGACATGGCAGATGGCGACATCGTTAATGGACCTAAAAGGTTGGAAGTCATATACAGCGAACTTGGCAATGGAAATTTTAATTCTGACCCAGTTCTAACTAACTTCAAACCATTATTTGACGATTACAATCTTCCTGCTGATGTAGTTTTAGCATTGATAGATGGTTTACTCGATGACCAAAGAGTTCCCGTTTTGATAGATAATGAAGAAGACCTATTGCGATACGCATACAAGGTTGCAGGGACTGTTGGATTGATGATGTGTAATGTTTTGAGATGCAACGATTACTCAGCAAAAAGACATGCAATCGATTTGGGTATTGCCATGCAATTAACTAACATTGCAAGAGACGTTCTAGAAGATGCTCAAATGGGTCGTAGATACATTCCAGGAAACTGGATCAACAACATGACGCCAAGTGAAATTATCGATGCTTCAAATGATCCAAATTCAGAGGAATCAAAAATGGTCGTTGCGGCAATTAAACGGATTCTAGGATTGGCAGAAGTGTTCTATAGAAGCGGACACAAAGGGCTATCATATCTGCCTTTCAGGGCCCACCTATCAATATCAGTTGCTGCTAAAGTCTATCGACAAATAGGTATACAACTTGAAAATTCTGGTCTGAATTGGTATGATGGGCGTCATTCAACAACAAAACTGAGAAAATTTATTTGCACTTTCAAAGCAACATTCAATCTTCTTACCCGTTTGTCATTGAAGAAAAAATCACACAATACATCCCTTCACAGTAAATTGGAAGGTCTGCCATTTGTAGGTTGATAATTTGGTCACCCAGACTTCGATCATAGGTGATGGCTGTGCGGCTATGATGCTTGCATCCCGTTCAGATCGCCTGCCGGACCATAATATTCGATTGATAAAGCCTGAAAATGCTCCCCCTCCGGTAGATCACATGTGGGGGTTCTGGGCTGGAAAAGGTTTAGATGAGCAAATATCTCTTGCCCGCAAGAAATGGAATAATTGGTCAATTATAACTGAATCTGGTGAGGCTGTAATGAGTTCCAACGACCATGCTTATCACGCCATACACAGGGAAAAATGGCTAGGACATTGTAGAGAAAAAATCGAAAAACTTGGAATTGCATTACTCGAGCAAAATGAAGTTGATATTGAAAATGATGTAATCTTTGACTCAAGACCTCCAAGAATGAATGGTAAGGTTATGTTGCAACATTTTTATGGAGTTGAAGTCGAGACAAAGATGCCAGTGTTTGATGATAGTAAAGCGATTTTAATGGATTTCCGAGTAGACCAGTCTAAAGGATTACATTTCATCTATCTATTACCATTCTCAAATACAAATGCTCTTATCGAATCAACAATCTTTAGTTTTGATTTGGCCTCTGAGGATTTTTATTTGGCTTCAATTCATGATTATTTAGAACGTATTTATTCTTGCAGTGATTTCGTGACCAAACATCAAGAAAAAGGCGTTATACCGATGGGTAGATTACAACCTCATGACCCCGATATACCGGGATTAGGGGGTAATGCAGGAGCAATAAGACCAGGGAGTGGTTATGCATTTGTATACATTCACAAGCAAATTGAAGAAGCTATCAATCACTGTAAGAAAACCGGTAAATTGAGATTCAAACCACCCCACAAGAAAATAGATTTGTGGATGGATGATGTAATGTTGACTGTATTAGAAAACTATCCTAACAGAGGGCCAGACATTTTTTACCGAATGGGGAAGTCTTTGTCTGGAGATCAATTTGCAAAATTTATGAGTGGTGAGATTACTTGGGGGCTCCGATTAAAAGTCATTACCTCAATGCCAAAGTTGCCGTTTATCCGAGGTGTTACTAAACGTATCTTTGGAGGCAGAAGTTCAGGTGTTGCTTAGTGGTTGTAGTTGCTGAACTTGGATCGCTTGATACCACTAGCATGATAGCATTGTGTGCTATTGTGTTCGTAGGCATGCCCCATGGTGCGATGGATGGTGCTATGGCATTACACCTTGGATGGATGAATAATATATTTGACGCATTTAAATTCCTGATCGGATATATTGCACTTTCAGCATTGATCGTGATTGTATGGCAAATTCTTCCAGTATTGTCTCTAATTTTGTTCCTCGCCATTAGTATCTGGCACTTTGGTAGAGGAGACACAATCGAAGGGTCATCATTTCCTAAAATGGCGACAGAATCAATTTCTCGAGGGGGATTAGTAATTGTAGGAATCAGCCAATTCCATAGAGAGGAATCTAATAGAATCTTCAGGTTCTTAGTAGACGGTGATACTACATATGTATGGTATTTCTTAGATGCAGCATTACTCTTGACAGCGATTTCAATTATTATTTGCACATACCTTATTGCAAATATGAGACGTTTGGCAATTCTCTATTCAGAGTTGATAGTGTTATCAGTTATATTTGCTTTAAGCCCACCTTTGCTTGGCTTTGCAGTTTACTTCTGTCTATTCCATTCATTGCGACATGTAAGAAATATGATGCCAATCCTGAAAGACAGTCTCTCGGGCTTACAAATTTCAAAAATGACAATATATCTTTCATTAGCAACGTGGATAGTTGGGATTTTCGCCATTTTACAATTTTCAAATCCTTCAAATCTCGAACCTGTAATCATCAAAATAGTCTTTATCGGACTAGCTGCTCTAACTGTCCCTCATATGGTATTGGTAGATGGATACTTAGAAAGATACACTCAAAGTTGAAGTTCAACTCCTTCATCAATTAGGAAATGAATGACTGAAATACATGAGTGTCCTTGAAGCCACCTTGCGCCCAGACTTCGCTTTATTCCTCTATCACACTTCAACATTTTATCATCTCCCAATATGAAGCCGATTTCTCCAATAGTGAAATTGTTGGGAATAACACCCTTGTAAAGTGGCTTTGAATCTGCATTTAGATTCACTATCGTGCAATTCCATTCATCTAGTGTTAAATCCAGATCACCTCCGCCATCATAGATTCCTGGACTCCTTTCAATCCAATGGCCTCTTGGTGGAATTGGATGTTTAATCACAGCAGCAATTTTTCCAGCAACAGCTCTCTCTTCTGCATGAATACCTTTCAATTCATTAGATACAAATTTGATTCTTCTTGCAGGTCCTGGACCTCCAAGCAGTATCATTGTGAACTCAGTATCATCTCTCATACCGTGGCTGGTTAATATCGAGGACATCAATGCTCGAATCAACACATCCATTCGGCCAGCACCGCCTGCTAGGTCGTTTAATGGCAACTTACCCTTTGCCAATGCACGCGAACCAACCATCACGAACTTACGCAAGTAACTCACCTGTTATTAGAAATCACAGAACGAATCGCTTCGCACATCTCAATTTCGTTATTTAGAATAAAGTGTGCGCCCATTTCATCAATCAGCCAACCCCTTGGTTTGTCACTCAATCCATAATCTTCCAACCTGTTTGCAATAGTTGCTGTCATGTTGTGTTTCTTAATTTGAGCCAGAGCCCTGTGTACGAGGTCTTTTTGTTTTACACCACTTTCTAATTTGAACCCTATTCTGATTGAATCCTTGCATAAATCACTGAGTTCTTTTATATGTTTTTTACTTTCAACTAATTTGATATCTAAATCACCTTGCAAAGAAGCTATCTTTCCTTCTATAGATTCAGGTACTACGTAATCAAGAACAGCAGCAGCATGTATCCATACGTGGATTTTATCTTTTGCTAATGCCTTCAATTCTTGTAACATCTCTTCAGGTTCAGGACAAATTATGTTCAACGGTAGCCAACTCGGTTTCTGAACGCTTGTTATCCCACTTACACATGTTACATCCATTCCATGCCGAAACAAATCATCAGCAATAGTATAACCTGTTCTTCCTGATGATGAGTTTACAACTGATCTAATATCATCAATTTGACTTCTTGTTGCTCCCAGTGTAACTACAACTGATGTATTGTTTCTGTTAACTTTGTGGGCTAAAACAGCAACAATTTCTTGATGGGACGGAGTCTTCATTTTACCTTCTTCATTATTACCCCAGTGAATATTGACACCGAGTTTCAAGCACTCTTCAACCAAGTCTTTTGTAATATGATCTTTTGCCAAATCGTTATGCATAGATGGAACCATCATAATTGGAGTATTTCTACTTCTAGCCGCTGAGAGTGCCATAAGAAGAGGGCTGTTCATCATCCCGTGCAAAAACGACGCAAGTGTGTTACGGGTAGTTGGTACGACCAGTACAGCATCGAATTCGCTCAAACCAGTCAAATCGCCTTCCCAGTCGGTTATAACATCTCCTTGAGCAGCCCATCTAACTGCAAGAGGAGTTATAATTTTTTGAGATGATTTAGTCATTATGACCGTTACCTTGGCGCCATGTCTCCTTAGTTCTCTACTAACTTTGATTGTATCGACAGCTGCAATTCCTCCACTCACACCAAGCAGTATATGTTTGCCACTTAATGAGGTCCCGCGAGGCTCGACATCCGTATCTCGCATGGAGGACCTAAGAGATACTGCTTCAATACGGCTTCGCCGCATATTTCAACAATTGATACATCGTCCCGTTGCCCATGGCCGACCCAAACGAGATGATTCTCGCCGGATCAACTCCAAAACATTCAAACCCCATTGATGCGTTACACAGCCGCACATCATTCGTCCTTGCAGTAGACTCGCTGCTACTTACATTCTTTTTCTACGGGATTTTTGGAGAGCTCGCATTTATACCAGGAGTGTTTTTTCTCGCAGTATGGTCATCATACAGGAGTAAATCAGAATGGGCATACTGGTTTGTACCCATAATAATAGGGACATTAACCCTCGGTTTTTGTTTGCTTATGGTCATAAATGTTTACACACTCATCAATTCAATAAACATCACTACACTAATATTTGTTCTAATATTAGCATACGCAATATTTTCTTCTGTACGATTTATTAGAATTCATTTTCATCCAGTTTATCGAATGGGTTACAGCGGGGAATCGGTTTACAATGATGGAGTGAAACTAGCGCCGGGAGAAATGCTTGCTGCCTGTCCATCATGCTTGGCAGTTCTGGCTATCAATCCAATGCTTTTGTCGCCATCAGATGTATGCCCACATTGTAACTCAAAACTTGTAATAAGCGGAGAGGAGGAGTGACTCAACGACTTGCAAGAGTCAAATTCTTCCACATGTCTTCAGGAACTTCCATAGCGAGTCTTAACCCACCCATTGCTCCTAATCTTACCGGGTCATCAACTACGTGAACATTGACATCACCCATGTCCGATAACCTTCTCTCGATAAGCGCTCCAAGACCCCTAATTCCTGAACCTCCACCTGCTAAAACCATATTGCGACGGAATTCATCGTGGAATTCTGGATTCGAGCCAGCAATCAATTGTTTTGCATTTTCAACGATTGGGTCTACAATCGACTCGCAAGCAGCTTGCACACAATCTGTAATGTCCAGAGTCATGGCCTTTCCATCGATTGAAAAGTCTACCATTATGGGGTCTTTAGGTGTGGATGTTGAGACAAACGAGTATTGTTCCTTCCAACGCCTTGCCATATCTTTGGTTATTTGTGCACCGTTGTATTTCTTCTGAACTTCAACAATTATCTGATTGTCTACGTAATCTCCAGCGTAGCCTGTGTGCATCTGGTCTCCAGGTCCGGGTATTGTTCCATAAACACGGCAAAGATCAGTCGTTCCAGCACCTATGTCAATCACGAGGGTGTGCTCTATCATATCCAATGCATAGGCTACTGCAAATGGTTCAGAGATAATCATAGCAGCATTGACAGAGCCAGCAGCAGCATCAAAAATTGA
>DAZU01000095.1 GCA_002507425.1 Euryarchaeota archaeon UBA53 | reverse complement strand
TGATGCAACCGCTGCAAACCTGTGATTTAGTTGGCATGCAACTTCATAAGTAAACATCGATCCTAGTGAATACCCAATCGCATAAAGCCTGTCCTGATCTACACAGTAAGTCTCAGACAATCTGTCAACTATTTTCTCTGCAAAGTTATTGTCTTCCCTAGATGTTGCCGCTGTGTTTAGGAACCATTCGCCCTCTGATGCTGTCCTGTCGTCTTCAGCAATGGCATAAGCCATTATGAATTTCTCCTGATCTCCTAATGCATCGAATTCGTTTTGTTGCTGGAAATCCTCCTGAGAACCTCCGCCACCATGGAATGCTATTATGATTGGGAGTTTCAATCCTGCTTGGGACTGAGGAACCGTTAGCCTAAACAACCTAGTCTCACCATCAACAATTATCTCTGTTAAACTCTGTGTAATTGATTGAGATGGTTCGTCACAAGGATTATCTAAAGCTACTAACAATTGAGCAGCAGGACCTTTGCTTTGCTCATCTTCACCAAAACATCCAGAGAGAGATAGTCCTGCTAGAAGCAACACAACAAATAGGCATTGAGCCCCTTTCATGGTATCCTGAAGCATGGATTTTTTATCAATATAACTATAATCAGATTACGGATTATAGAATAAATCGCTATTTACATCTAACAGGATTCTTTGGTTGCTTTGGATGTCTGAACTGCTTGATAACGAGGTAAACCGCTGTTCCAAGAAGACACAGGAAAAAACCCCAACCAAATATAGCGAATGCTAAGAAAGTGTAACCCGCTATGTGCAAACTATCTTCAGTTGAAGATGTGTTAATCTCGCCCTGTGCTGAGGCAACACCGCTGAGCAGCATTGCACAAACAAATAGACATGTAAGCAATCTAGAGATATGAATCACCTACAAAATTCTGACCTCTAGATTACCATCTTTTACCCTTGTATCATAGATCTTTAAATCCTTTTTTTTGCTCATTTTCCCCACAAGTTTACCATATGGAGGGAAGAGAGGAAATGGAGACCAATCTACAAGCTTACCATCGTCAATTTGATGCCTTGTTTGATGCAAAGGACATGTAACGCATCCGTCCTTTACCTTTCCGCCGATGGCCAAAGGCCACCTCATGTGGCGGCAAAGAGCCTCAGTTGCGTAGTAACCATCTGTATCTTGGCCTACCATTAGAATTTTTTTTGCGACGCTTAGCATCTTCTTCTTACCTGGTTTTAGTTTAGATAATTTTAGTGCAATGTGCCAAGTCATATTAATCACCTATCCAAGAACTTTCGACATTCCACCATCTAAATGCATTACTTGGCCCGTGAAGTTATCAGGTGCTGAGGTTAATAGCCAAAATATACAACTTGCAATTTCTGCTGGTTTATTGATGCGGTTCAAAGGTATCATCTTCTCTGATGCTTCTCTTATAGCATCTGATCTGAGTATCGTTGAGGCCAAGCGTGTATCTGTCAAGCCAGGCGCGACTGCATTTACTCTAATACCGCGCTTGGCATATGTAGCGGCTGCAGACCTAACCATTGATTCTATACCACCTTTAGCAGCAGCGATCGCCTCGTGATTAACCAAACCCAGACTTCCAGCTACACTTGAGGTGAATACCATCCTACCAGTGCCTGACTTCAACATTGCTTTTCCGGCCAAAGACAGCGTTAGAAATGCACTGATTAGATTAGTTCTTATTACCTCTTCGAAGACATCCATTTTCAGAGCATGTGGGGGCCTGAGCATTATCGAACCTACTAGGTGTGAAACTCCTGCAATTTCTCCATCTCCAGCCTCAAGAGCCATTCCAATTGCAGTTGAAACGGTTTCTTGGTCTAGAGCATCACCTTGGATTACGTGAGCACCTCTCAATTTCAATGATTCAACTCGAGAAATGTCTCTTGCAAGGACCGTTACAGAATGACCATCGTCCAATAGTAAATCTGATACCAATAATGCGATATCACTACTACCTCCAACTACAAGATAGGATTTGGGCATAAAATTTCTTTTGACTGTTAATATTTATACTACTGTTCTAGTTCAAATGAGAGCATTTGCTATTGGTAAATAACATTCCTTGATAAATAGGTTCTACAAAATTCTCAATCCGGGAGGACTAGTTTTGAACATAGGTGTCTTTGATAGAATAATAAGACTCCTTGCTGGTTTAGGAGTAGTTTTTTTCGACTACGTGGCTAGTGCAAATTGGGAAGTCATCTTTCTCCTATTCGGAATATGGAGCGTTACTACCTCGGTATTTGGATGGTGCCCATTTTACCGATTTTTGGGATTAAGCACTTGTCCTGCTAGTTTTACAATTAAGGAAAATAACTCTATTGTGGATTGAAAGATTATTTATCCTCATCCTATACATCGAGGATTTCTTCGGAATTTGCAACAAAAGAAATAGAGTCTGGGTCTTCGACACCTATTATCCCTCTAATATTGTGATTTTGCATTAGGGTTTTTGTGGGAGGGGCCACTTTTATCCTGCTACCATGAATTTGCAAGATATTACCTGGAGATGCATCAATGCCACCATCTGGCAACCATATTCCAATAGAGCCTATCTCAGAATGATGAGATATCACGAGGATCCTGTCATTTTCGTCCTTTTCGACCCTAACTACTACCAAATCGGAACCTGATGGAATTAGGTTGGAAGCTGGTTGCCAATCTTTCCAAGTATCTCCTAATGGCTTTGACAATGACTCGGCCTTCTTTTCTATACCAGTGATTGCTGACTCGAACTCTTGTTTTGAATCCAATGAAATTATGTTTAAATCGTCTAACAACCGTCGCAGGCCTTCATATTGTAACTGCTCTCTTTCTGACAATGCATTATTAGCCAGTAGTAAGGTTTCAGCAAGCAACTCCAAATCACTATTCAATCCGACTTCAATAGCACATTCCATTGCCTCGTCTAGTATCTCAATTGCTAATCCGGGGCAATCAACAGCAAGTAGTGAATTACCTATGCCTATCAATGTCTTAACGGCCTCTGGCTTGTTTTTTGTAAGAATGTGATTTGCAGATTTTAGATGCTGCAATGCAATTTCATTTTTTCCATCTAAGTGTCTTGCAATACTTGCCAAAACTAATTGAGACAAACGATTAGCAGATATGGATTGAGCCTGTCTATCTGCGACCTCGAACAATTGCGATGCTCGATCCCAATTTTTAGATGCTAGAGCAAGAAGTCCGAGTTGGTGCATTGCTCGCATTTCTGCCCCCCTATCGTCCACCAAAGTTGCGCTAGATAGAGCTCGGGAAAGATGTTGTCTTGACCTCTTCAAATCTCCTGACAATCTTGATAACATTCCCATCGCAGACTCCATTCTGTAGAAATATCCTGACATAGCTCTGTGGGCTATTTCGGCCAACTCTTCTCCTAGAGGTGCCAGCCCCAATCCTGTTGTTTCTAGAACATCACTTAGTAGCTCGCAGCATTGTTCATAATCCAAACGAATATCTTCCAAGTTACCTAATGAGGTTAGTGAAATTAAATGGTCATCTAAGCGTGTTACTGCTGAACAAATATCTGGTAATGGGCCTAATTTTTTTAAGTATGCAGCCTTGACTTTCTCGCCTCTTAAAGAGCGAATTAATGCTTTTACCAACAATCCTTCTATGGATTCATCCTGGCCTTCAGAATTTTTGTTAGAACCAAGTTTAGTAGAAAGTAGTGAATCAACCATCCAAGTCAATTTTTTCTGAATGTCATATTGGCCCGCCCTACTGATAGCATACTTCATCTCTGCTGCTCTTACCCTTCTTGAAAGACTGCGAAGTCTCGACCGTTGACTATCGTCTCCTACATCAGCAAGCCGTTGTAAGAATGTTGAGGGCGGGCATGTTTCAAACTGAAGATTTACCTTCTTCGCGGTTGTTGTCATCTTGTAATCATCTGAAACAAGTGTAACTGAATGTCCCTCTTTGGTTAGCTTTGAACTCAAGACCATCAAAGAAAGGTCAACGTCTTGAGGAGACGATTTCTCTCCAATTGAACCTGCCAAGTCGCTTATTTCGCCTTCTGAGATTGTAATTGTTGTCAAAAAGTTAGAGAATTTTTCAAGAAGATTGGGTTTATTTTTCCACCTCTGAAAACGGACATTTCTAATTTCATCATGCACTCCAGGAGTCAAATATATGCCTGAATTGTTGTCTTGTAAAACTCTGTCTAAGTCTAATAGAAATCCTTCCCTAGCCATAGACCCCAAGTGTATGAAACAATTCGAGTCAACTACCCAGTGACTTACCATATACTCAATCTCAATTGGTCTAATAATTTGATTTAACGCTGGATTTTTCTCCTAAACTAGAATGATTGAGATATTTTCTGTCAAACCAGATAGGCCCTCCAGGTGGGATTGCAGCCAGCATTGCCTTAATGGCCAGGTTCGAGTCAATTCTGCCCTGTCTTTGTTCAATCCATACCAAAAATATGTAGAGAATGAATAACGCTCCGTGGATAGGTCCTACTATTTTTACCAAAATCTCATTGCCCCCAATGTATTTTAGTGGCATTGCTACGAAGAACAGTGATATTGTTGATATTGTTTCTAGGATTCCAGAAATTTGGAAAAACCTCATTATTACACCTCCACCATTGGCCTTGATGAACCACAGGCAGGGCATATTTGGTCTTCCTTATTTTCAAACTTGTATTTACACGCTGGGCAAATGTCCACCAGTTCGAGGTTTCCAATCGATTCTACCTCCTCTCCCTGCAACGAAATATAGCCACTGTTTAAGTTTCCAACGGTATATCTACCAGAACCACCAAGCCTGACCAAAATGTCAGGAGGAAGGGTGACGGTCCCAGTCTCATCAATGATAAGCTCCCTGTCTTTAGTGAGATCTTCAACATCTATGTTAGTGCCATGCTCTGCAACAAATCTACCATCTCTCAACTCAAGTGACCTATCAGCAAATGCAGCGACCTCTTTAGAGTGAGTAACAATCAAGAAGGAAACTCCATCGTTTTCATGCAGGTCTTTGAATAAGGCTAGAACCTCTCTACTGGTCACAGGATCTAGTGCACCAGTTGGTTCGTCAGCTAAGATTAGCCTTGGCTGTGTAATCAAGGCACGAGCAATAGCAACCCTTTGTTGCTCCCCCCCGCTTAGTAATTCAGGAATCGCATGACCACGATGACCCATTCCCAGTCTCTCAAGCATCGCATCAGCAATCTTCAGTGCTTTTCTAGACTTAACACCTTGATGTCTGAGTGGTTGAGCAACATTGTCTCTGGCATTTAAGTCGGGAAGAAGGTTGCCTTCTTGGAAAATAAACGAAACTGTTTTTTGACGTAATTCGACTAATTCCTTTCCGGTTAATCTGGTCATATTTTTGCCATCTAAGGTAACTGAACCCGCACTCGGTTTCATTAAACCCCCTAAACATTTCATCAAAGTAGACTTTCCAGAACCTGAGGGGCCAACAACTGCAATAGCCTCTCCTGACTTCATAGATATGTGCAGCCCTCTCAGAGCAACGACGTTGCCATCCTCAGCTTTTGATTCGTATACATGGTAAATTCCATCTGCTTCTAAAATGGTTTGTTCCATACTTATTCCCCCTTTAAGACGCTTGCTAAATCCGCCTTCAGTGCTTTGCGAGTTGTCAAAAGTAGAGAGATTACAACGGCAGTGAAAACAGCAAGTGATACTAGAACTATCTGCGTCCACGGATAGATTAGTGTCCTGTCAATTGTTGTACTGGAGCCAATAAATATCTGGAATATAAATCCGAAGACGTTGAAGAAACCGTTGAATGATAGTGCTAAACCTACCCCTAGAGCAATTCCAAGTATCATTGAAACTACAACGATTGATAGAATCTCGAAAAGAACCAAACGATAAATTTGATTTGGAGATGCTCCTATTGCCTGTAAAACTGCTAATTCTTTTTGTCTCTGATTCAACACCAAGGACAAGAAAACGAAACTAGAAGCGACCGCCGCTACGCTTGCAACAACGAATTGAAGTGATAAAAGTCCCGGAGTTCCAAAAATAAGGCCACCATTTCTCTCGACCTCTTTGTGTGCACTGGACCAATCTATTGCGCTGGATACATTAGAATTGGCCTCGATCTGGGATGCGAGGGCCTCTAATTCCTCTCCAGTTACGCCGTCTACTCTGACAATCCAAGTTGTGGATGTGTGATTATCAGAGGCATTATTTCCTACTAACGTCCTCCAACTTGATTCGCCGATAACAATAGTGTTTTCAATGTCTACTGCAGTAAAACCAGGGACGTATTCATGCACACCCATGTAGTACATCTCTGTGGTGTAGGGCGTTCTTTCGATTGTTACTTGTGTTCCAGCAAAGAAAAGATCACCTGTCAATGGCGGAGGAATTTGCGACCCTCCAGACTCACATGATGTTTGTAATCCTGCTGACCCATCTGGGCAGGTTGTATTGATTAGAGTAGAAGTGCTGAAATCAACGGTACCGAAGGCTCCCAAAAGATTCGCATCTGTGAAATCTGTATTGTCGGTTTCCATGTTGTAAACAATTGCGTTTTCCAAGTTAGCACCAGTTAGATCTGCGCCGTTGAGGTCAACTTCAAACAATAAAGATTCACTAAAGTTGACACCAGATAAGTCTGCACCTGAAAAGTTAGTTCCAATTAGATTTGTTCTCCCAAGGTCGCGCTCTTTTAGATCCTGATTGGATAGATCTAACTCTGACCAATCACTATCCATTAGATCTGCATATGCATATAGAAGGGCGAAGGGATCGGTATCATTTGAGCCTCCGCTTGTGAAGTTAAATTCGATTTTTTCCCAAACGAATTCTATGGTTTCTGACTTTGAATCCGTCCTCTTCAGTAAGACATCATCCAGTCGATTTTCATCTCCTCCCCTATCTGAACCAGGTAAATCAAGGGAATATGCTGCATCTACGCCTGCACTGAAACCACCCGTTCTGTATGCCTTCATTGCAGCAGATATCTCTTCACCAGGAAGTGCTTGTTCGCTCCATTTTAGTACATCATCATTGCCATTCAGAAGAACGATTGCCTGGAAATTATCACCGCCTCTACCGTCGGACAGTGTAATTTGAGGCATTGTTGTAGCAATTGGAATAACGTCAGTATATTCAGATGTAAGATTCAGTAATTGGGTTTCATTAATCTCAAATTCCATTGTGATTTGAAGGTCAGAGCCCACTGTTGAATCAACTGTTCTCTCATCAACTAGGGTCCCAGTGTAACCTTGAACAGCAGCTAGTGTCACAATTGAAAGAGTGAGTATCATAATTACCGCTAACCTGTTAACAGATTCTGCCGATCCAGATCCCTTCAGTCCTCTTTTTACGTCCTTAAGTATCGGGGTTTGACCGAATATGAGCTGCATTATTTTAGGACCTTTTGCGCCAACATATCCAAGCAGTAAGGCACCACCTATCCATAGCGCGAATGGACCAAATATTGCGATTAAACCTTCTAGGAAAAAATTTGAGATTATTCCATCCTCGCTTCCATTCATCTCCATCCAAGCATCGATAACTGCCAACATACCGAATAAGAAAGCAAGCCAATGTAACCATCTCTTTGGTTCCTGCTTTGCCGTGGTTCGCTTGACACCCTCTTCGATTTCTAATTCAATGAACTTCCTAGTTCTGCTTCGACCAAATATTAACGCTAGTCCCAGCGTGGTTACTGCAGTAAAGATTGTTGCACCAATACCAAGAGTAGGATTTACGTCAAAATCCCCGGTTCTAAATTCCATGAAACCTACCGCAGACAATACAATGGGAACTGCCGCAAGAGCGAGTAGATAACCGACCAGCCAAGCAAAGCTAGACATTACAAATAATTCGAGTAGAACCATCCCCTGAAGGGAATTGGCATCAGCCCCAATCACCCTATGAATACTAACTTCTCTACGCCTTTGTTCTAGAGATAACACGAGACCGTATATTAGAACTGAAATCGACAATATGACGATAGGAATCATGATTATGTAATCAAAAATTTGTATAAGACCTAGGAAAATATTGAGGAATGTTATCGTAGAGGAAATGATGTCAGTGTAATATAATTCGACGCCTTCATCTGTGTAGTTACCACTCTCGACCCTCACTCCCAAATCTTGCAACCAATCTTCAGCGTCATCGGTAGAGGACGTCGGGAGTTGTGTTCTATCGATTGTTACACCTAGATACATATGGTCATTATCCATCAAAGTTGCTCTTTGTATCTCGGTCAAACCATCCCAAGTTGTGAATATCGGGTTAAAAGGTAAGGTAGGGTTCCCAAAATCCCACGGCTCATATATTCCAAGGACAGTCAAATTTTTGATTTCCATAGGCATCCTACAATACAACATTTCGTTGTTCTCTGGAGTTATTTCGCCATCACAATTATCTTCTGTTACCGAGCCCTCGAATATAGAAGATTCATCTACTACATAAACAAATGAAAGGCTATCTAATTCATCACCAACCTCTGCCTGAGCTTGATTTGCGATTGTGGATGGCAAAATAATTCCAGTTCGGTTAGGATTTTGATATGGTTCTGTCATGTTTTCAAATGAGGGCCATTCTCCAAGACCCGGAATTATGTTGGCACCCAATCTGTCGGCCAATTCTCCATCGAAAGCGTTTGGACCTAGGAAACGGATTGCTCGCATGTCAGATATTGGAGGACCGTTTTCATCGGCCTCAGGGTATGCAAAAGTCACGTTTTCCCATCGAGGATTGGTGTCAGCGGTTATCGTTCGCATTTCCAATGGTTGTGCGATAATGAATTCTTCATTGAAGAATCCCCCACTGTGTAAACCTTGTCTCCC
Organism: Euryarchaeota archaeon UBA53; assembly: GCA_002507425.1. Lineage (GTDB taxonomy): Archaea > Thermoplasmatota > Poseidoniia > Poseidoniales > Poseidoniaceae > MGIIa-K1. The sequence goes on along the minus strand of DAZU01000095.1, from coordinate 11,803 downwards.
TAAGACCAAAGTGCAATCATTAAACTCTGAAAATTCATCAAGTAATTCATCGCACACGCTGGTCATCGTTGTTGTATTATTAGACCAGCCAGTCGAATTTTCAACGGGTGTTCGGGCATACTCTATCTTTGCATCAAATGGCTCAGATTCGAGCGATTCTTCGAAGAATAGTTGCGAAAGCCCAACACCGTATGCTAGCACCGTGGTTATCACAAGAGATGCTAGAAATACTCCAGCTACGACTGCAAGACCTCTTTCTCTTCCTCGCCAAGCACCAACGCTTGCTAACCTGAGTTTGCTCGGCAATTCAGACAATTTGTGAGCAATGGAATAAATTCTACCACGATCTTTTGAAAAATCATCCGGAGATAAATCAATCAAATCATCATTCATTCCTCTTCACCTCCAATATCATCTAATCCCCAAGCACTGCGAATATCAGAGGCTTGGGTTTTGCCATCATCTAAAAGTAACATCCTGTCTGCGTTGGAAGCTAATTCTGGGTCATGAGTCACCATAAGTATCGAAATGGGATTGTCCTCGTCATGGCACAAATCCTTGAACAGTTGCAATACTTCTGACCCTGAGGAAATGTCAAGATTGCCGGTCGGCTCATCTGCAAGAAGTAGAGGCCTTTGTCCGGCAATAGCTCGTGCAATAGCAACTCTTTGCTGCTGTCCTCCTGAAAGTTGATCAGGAATATGATGCATTCTATCGCCTAAGTTTACTTTATTCAGAGCCGATTTCGCACGATCTTCTGCTTCTTTACTGGAAAGCCCAGAAATCTCGAGTGCTATGGAGACATTATCAAGTGCCGATAGGTGTTCTAACAAGTGAAAATCCTGAAAAATCCAGCCAACTAGACTCCTGCGAACGTCGACTATCGATGAAGGGTTTTTTATTCCATACTCTCGACTATTGAGTTCAATATGCCCCGAGTCAGCTGACATTAATCCACCTATTATGTTCAGCAGTGTAGATTTGCCACAGCCAGACGGCCCCATGAGAGCGACTAATTCGCCCCTTTTGATTTCCATGTCTATTCCCTTTAGTACGTGCAACTTACCATTACCAGTCCCAAAGGATTTGGTTAAATCAGAAACAGTTAGCATAACATATCACGCTATTAACTAACATCAATAAGTTATGTTATATGAATTAATGTTTGATTATTCTCTCTAATTATAACAATAACATCAGAATCCTAATCTTGTTTTAATTCTTGAAAATATGCCTTTTTTTGTAAATATTCCACTTCTGTATTGTTGCTTTGACATCACTTCATCAACCCATTTTGATAATTCGTTATCCATTAGTTACCCTCATTCCAATATTGGACTGGGTCATTTAGTAATCTTTGGATGTTAAATTCAAACTAAGTGTTTTTAGCAACATTTAATCGGACGCAATAGAGTCCAATCTCTTTCCCATTACTCTCTTCCATAACGGAGGGATAACAGCAAGCCATAGACAAACGTAGTAACCAAACGGAAGCTGAGGAGACCCCTCCTGCGCTCTTAGATCCCACAATGGTTTACTTGATTTGAGGTGATGAGCGGGATGTAATGGTAATTCAAGAAGAGTCCAGCGAGACCAAACCCCTCTAAACTCCCATGAGTGCATTACCGTGTGACGCTCTCTGACTTCTCTTCGTAGTCCGTAATGCTGTAGATAATTAACAAATTCCAACAAAAATATTGCTATCCCTGCCTGAACAAGGAAGGCAAACATAGCATCGACAGAGTAGACTGCTACCACGGACAATATCCCAATCTGTATAATCAACCCATGCAAAATAGGGTTCTTTAATCCAATTCTTCCCTTGTTGGCGTGAGTTCTCCACGCTGAGATGTATTGTAGCGGAATCGTTCTGACAAGATGTGCCCATAATCCTATTCCTCTAGGTGCAGAGGCTGCATCTTTTACGGTTGCGTAATTTCTGTGGTGGCTATTATTATGCTCTGTTGTAAAGTGTTCATATAGTACAAGGAATAAATTGATTCTAGACAATCTCCACAAGTATGATCCCTTTTTCCTATGTCCTGCCTCATGGGCATTTATGATTCCAGAAATGCCGCTAACAACTCCAACAGATAGAGCTCCCATCAGCACTGGAATATTGAAGCCATCAATATTTGCTCTCCAGCACAATATAGCAATTGCAGCATACATGAACAAAGCATGCATTACGAGTAGACTATTCCATACAAACGGATTTGGCTCACTTCTGCTAGGCGATATTTTAGGAGACATTATATCAAAAACAGGCCCTATGAAAATTGCATACACGAATCCGGTAAAAGCCCAATACCCTCCCATGTAAATACCAATAATAGTAGCTACAGGAAGAACGAACCCAAGAAGGTGGGGAAACCAAGACTCTTGTTTCTCGTCCATGAAATACCCAAGAGGTCTCACTTTTTGAAGCGTGAGGTTGAAAACATAAACATAGGTCGGCTTACCAATGGACCCATTGCTCAAAGCAAAGTTGCAGAAGCAGCGCTATCATATTGTTGGAGAGCATGGTGGTGTCAAGGTTTGCCACTGGACTAAAGAATCCTTGCTGCGGGACCGCCAATGCTACAAAGGGAAATTTTACGGTGTTGCAAGTCACAATTGTATGCAAATGTCTCCGGTTGTTGATCAGTGCAACCTTGCCTGCACTTACTGTTGGAGAGAGCCACACATGGACACTCTTAAGCTGACTGAACAAGACCCTCTTGAGATGCTTTATGACTCTGTAAAAGCGCAGAGGAGACTACTTTCTGGATTTGGAGGTAATCCAAAGGTTCCAAAAGAAAAATGGCTTGATGCACAAAACCCAAAGCATGTTGCAATTTCTCTGAATGGTGAGCCTACTCTGTATACAAGACTTTCAGAATACATCGAACTTTGTCACTCTCATGGAATGACTACAATGCTTGTTACAAATGGAACTCTGCCAAAAGTATTGGAGAGATTAGACACATTGCCGACTCAACTATATGTATCCGTAGATGCCCCTAATGAGCAAGTGTTCAACGAAATATGTAGGCCAAAATGGAACTCTGCATCGTGGAAATATTTCGACCAAACAATCGATTTACTACCTAGTCTGGATACTAGGATTGTTTGTCGTCATACGTTGATTAAAGGTAAAAATATGAATAAAGAGCATATTAAGCAATATGCCGCTTTAGACAACAGGGCCGATCCTGATTGGATTGAATGTAAAGGGTATGTCCACGTCGGAAATTCTCGTGGCAATTTGACTGCGGAAAATATGCCATTCCACGATGATATTCTCGATTTTTCTCAATCTTTGGCTCCTCTCACAAATAGAAGGCTACTGGATCATTCGCCACCAAGTAGAGTGGCATTAGTTGGAAGAGAAATAATACCTATACCAATACCAGAAGCTACTATGCAATTTCCAAAGGACCTTGGAATCGCTAAGTCCGTTAAGCATCTCAAAGTTGTGCAGTGAGGGATTGTCTTGCGCAAGGTGATGATTGCAAGAGGAGGGAAACTCTCACCACTATCAGGTCTGGGTAGCACCCACCATGCTCTAGTAAATCGATTAGACTCAGGATTAATTGAAGGATACGAACTTGGTGAAATTCATGAGTATCCTATTTCAAAAAACCCAATTAAGAGAATTTTGAGAAGATGGATAAGTGGGCCTAAAACCATAACAAGAAAGTCGATATCACATGATATTGTTCACATTACTGACCAAGAACAGGCAGGCTTAACCCCGAGTGACTCCCATTCAGTAATAACGATTCACGATTTATTTCACCTGTTCCCCACTATTCGTGACAATGTAATTGTGGGAGACCAGAACCCTTCTTTAATTCGCAGGAAAGACCTAACCCGAATCAAAAACGGGATTGCCAAAGCGAGTTTGCTAATATGTGTTTCAAAGGATACTCAACAAGAATGTGAGATGCGTTTCCCTGGTATACCTACCGTCTGGATTCCTCATGCTATCGAATTGGAAAGTTATAGAACTGAAAGACCGATACCCAATTGGTTTGAAAAGGGCGTCAACTTATTGGTAATTGGAAGCGAAGAGCCAAGAAAAAGAATTGAATTTGTAGTAAATGTGTGTGCAGGTATGAACGTCACCCTACATAAAATAGGTGCTGAATCATCCCCTGCCTCGAAGGATAAAATCTCTCAACTAGCAAAGAAGGTCGGTTGTAAACTAAACTGGGTAGGTAGAGTCTCAGAGGATGAAAAAATCGCTGCTTTGCAGCATGCTGATGCTCTACTATTCCCTTCAGTTGCCGAAGGTTTTGGCTTGCCTCCACTTGAAGCCTATGCTGCTGGAACCGTCGCCCTAGTAGCAGACTATCCTGCACACAATGAGGTACCTCTTGAACATCACATACTACCTCATGATGATATCAACATGTGGCGGGCAGCGATTGAAGAATTACAAGATGAAAGCGAAGAGGTCATAGCTAGAGCTGAAGAATTCTCAGTAAAACGATGGGCTGAGAGACATATTGAGGCCTACAATTCATTATTTTGACTCAAACCCTACATCCGTTGACTTCATTGAGCAGTTGCATTTCGGCTTATCCATGCAGCCTATTCAAAATGTGGCAATTATTGGTGCAGGCAACATGGGTTCAGGTATTGCCCAAAAAACCGCTCAAGAAGAATTCGACGTCCAAATGGTAGACAGAGAAGAAAAGTGGGTAGACAGAGGTTTGAAAATAATATCCGATTTTTTAGCCGAAGCAATTGAAAGGAGAATTTTTTCTGAACAACAAGTTGATCAGATACAAAGCCGAATCAAGGGCGTTGTCGGTACTGAGAATACCGCAAAGAACACTGACTTAGTCATAGAAGCGGTGTTCGAAGATTTTGATGTTAAGACAAATGTATTCAATACACTGAACAGGGTATGCGACCAAAGTACAATTCTTGCATCGAACACGTCGTCACTTTCTGTAGACGAACTGGGAAAGGCTTCGGGTCGACCTGACAGATTTGTAGGTCTGCACTTCTTTTATCACCCAGCAAAGAACAGACTCGTAGAGGTAATTCCTGGCTCTGATACATCTAAAGATACGCTAGCAAAAACCGTTCAATATTGCAGAGGTCTTGGGAAGGTTGTAATCATATGCAAGGATAGACCTGGGTTTGTCGTGAATCGATTTTTTGTCCCTTGGCTTAACGAAGCATGCTTATTACTCCAAGAAGGAATTGCTAGTGCTGCTGCAATAGATGCTGTTGCAATGAAGGCATTTAGAATAGGTATGGGTCCATTTGCACTTATGAATTTAACCGGACCACCAATTGCTCTGCACTCAACAGATTATCTCGCAGAACAACTGGAAACTCCCCGTTATGTTGGTGCAGAAAACCTACGTGAAATGGTAGAAGCCGGTGATCAATGGGAAATAGGAGATGATTCAGAGTGCAGTGGCGAAGCTGCTGAGACTATTCGTAAGCGACTACTCGGCCAGGTATTTGCGGTGGCAGGGCAAATCGTAGATGAGGAGATATGTTCTATGGAAGACGTAGATAGGGGTGCTAAAGTGGGTCTGAGATGGGCAAAAGGACCATTTGAATTAGCGAACAAATTGGGAATTACTGAAGCAAAATACATGGCTGAAGATTACTGTGAATTGGCAAACTTCCCGCTTCCAAATATCTGGAAACGAAGTGAACAATTTGACTTTAGTTATGTGGACCTTGCAATAGACGGTTCTGTTGCAACAATTACCATAAACAGACCTGAGGCCATGAATGCATTAAACGAAACAGTTGTCCAACAATTAGGCAAAGCCGTTGATTCTGCTAATACTAATCCGGATGTTGAAACAATCGTATTGGATGGAGCAGGGAAGGCTTTTGTTGCAGGTGCAGATGTGAAATTTTTCGTCGACAAAATTAGAGATGATTCCTTTCCGGATATCTACACATTTACTGCTGATGGCCACGATGTGTTAAATAATTTAGAGAACTCTACTAAAACAACAATCGCCCTAACCACTGGACTATCACTAGGTGGTGGCTTAGAACTAGCTCTTTCCTGTGACTATCGAATTGGAACCAAAAAAACTCAATTCAGGTTTCCAGAGACAAACATCGGAATTTTCCCCGGTCTAGGCGGGACTCAAAGGCCCGCAAGAATCTCCGGGATTCCTGCTGCAAGGTGGGCCGTATTGGCTGGTAATTTCATGAATGCAAAGGCTGCTTATGATCTTGGCTTAATTACACATCTAGTTGATGTTTCTGAGGTTAATTCTACAATAAATGAAATAGCAGAGACGGGAAAACCTGACAATAAATACCCTGCCCAGCCTCGAAATGTTGATTCAAGTATTGCAGTATTTTCAAGCACGTTTTACAGTGATAGCAACATTGACACAATCCTCAGTGGAAAATGTCCTGAAGGATTTGATCTTGAGGACAAAAATGTCTCTAGACAAATTAAATCTATTTCCAGAACAGCACCTATTGCTCTGAAGATGGCTAGTGACCTGATAGATCTATCAAATTCAACATCTTTGGAAGTTGGGCTCGGGAAAGAATTAGAGAGGCTAGAGGATATTTTCTCGACAGATGATGCATTAGAAGGACTAAGCGCTCTCATAGAGGGCAGGAAACCAACTTACAAAAATTCCTGATGGTTTTATTCTTACACTATGTTTTATGAAACACACCGCTTAGGAGAATTATGCCCGACCCACCGCTTAGGATTTCTTCCTCTGATTTAGACGATATAGAAGCAAGAATTGATTCAACTATCTCTCAGGGTTCTGAAATACGCAAAGTTTTGGCAAAGAATTCAAAATCTGGTCCATATGATACAAAATGGGAAGTAGATGCTGCGGTAGAATCTCTACACGTTTTTGGTAAAAGATGGACTATAGAAATTTTGTCCACACTTTACATTACTGGTCCTAGGAGATTTAACCAATTAAAGACACTTCTCACCGGTATATCTAGCCGCACTCTTTCAGACAAATTGAGATTCTTAGTCGAAGAAGGTCTTGTGATTAGACAGGTCGATGATGGTCCGCCTGTTCGAGTAGAATACATTCTCTCAGACCACGGTAAAGCCTGCGGTAGACTACTCTCTCCACTAGTTGCCCACCTTAAGATACGTAATGGCTCTGTAAAAACTTACAATTGATTCAAAAAACCGAATCTATTACAAATGAATAGATTGTATAATTCTAATATGGCCTTGCTAAAGCAGTGGATTTCTCAAAGGCCGTGGCTGGCCGCAGGTATTGCTGGGGCTACTGGTGGACTGATAGGAATAGGATCTGGTATTTCTTCACTAGCGTTTGCTAGAGGAGGTGTGAAAGCACAGATTAGTGATTTTGAACATCCTCTTCGCCAGCGGATTCTGAAGACTCTGGAAAAAAATCCAGGGTTATGCTATCGAGAATTACAATCAACACTATCAGCCGCTAACGGGACACTTAGACACCACCTAGATGTTCTTTCAAGCAGGAAAGCTATTGCAATAATCTCAGTTAACGGAAGAACCTGCTACTTTGCAGGTGCGCCCTCGCAGATTGAAGTTCTACGAGGAATGAAGATTGGGGAAGAGCAGGCTGCAAGAAAAATGCCTATTGGGCTCTCCTTAGTCCAGCGGACAATCATTGAAGAGATTCAAAAAAATGGTATACCCCGTTCCCAAGCATCTCTTGCAAGAAGTATTGGGCGGTCTCGTGCTAGTGTTCACTCTGCCATAAAAGTCCTCAGGAGAAGAGGAATACTCAGAGAGGATAGAATCGAAATGGCACCGCACTTAATCGACAACTCAGATTGGAAAATTTCGTTCAAAATTGATTATAATTGGTCGGATGAAAGAAGATAATCCAGTATTCCCCTCTCAAGTAACGTTTGCTACGCATTCTTCAAGTGCTATCGACCTTTGGTCTAATTCATGTTCGACTTGCGCATACAAGAGATACCTATGCCAGCGAACGATAAACATCGGAATAATCTCGTTGCGTGGATAATCGATACATTATGCCTTCATCGTAGACGTGACGAAAATGCGGCCGATGACGGTTCTTTCTCTCCAATACACAGGATTTTGTCGGAGCATTTATTCAATAATCCAACCAAAGGATATGAAACTAGAGAACTAGCAGAGGATTTGGGATTAACCCCCGCAGCGATTCATCACCACTTTGTCCGATTAGTGTCTGCTGGACTAGTTTCTACATCTTCTGGAAAAGGGTGGAAAACTTACTACCTAACTGGTGGTTCGATTGCAAAGGCGATTGAAAACATGAAAACGCGTGCCGGGTTAATTCACTCGCAGAGACTGGAATTACTAAACAGTGAATGGAATAGAGGGAAGAACATAGAGATGAAAATTGAACTACCGCCAGACGGTAAACCAAGCGCATCTCTCAGAATTAAAGAATGGGGGCCATTAGAAGATGGTGAAAGTGAACTCTCGAGATTCATGGCTGATTGCGGTCTTTTAGGCGAGAGGCCGGGAAAGGAGATTAACAGTGATTCAATCTCCGAAAGACTATTTCGCTTGATGCTTAAATCCGGACCTCCCATATCAATAGATGAGGCTACCAAAGCCGTTGGAGGCTCAAAACCAAGAGTTGGTAGAATCTTAGAGCGTTTTAGACTGACTGGATTAGTTGAAAGAGTTGCTAGAACCGATCGCTTGTCAACCGCTTTATGGTCTGCAATGACCACTCAGTTTTCAAGAAGAGGTGAAGACTGGATGTTAAAAAAAGGTGGATTTGAAAGATTATCTGTCCCTGTATCAATACTGAAGAGCCTTAAAAAAAATATTTGTACACCTGAAACAATCGAAAAGGCGCTCAAGGACATGGAACCTAAAAATCAAATGTTGTTATTGAATTTGTTAGGAGGAAGATTACCGCTAGGTCATCGTCTTGTTGGACAGGACCTGCCTGTAATGAAAAAGAAGTCCATGGAAGATCTAAACCGTATCCTCAGACGTATTGAGAAGGTCGGAGTTTTGATAAAATCAAATTCGATTAAAAATCAATGAATTCCTATTCAATTGGTTGCCAGGAACTCACTGGTAGCTTCCGCAAATTCCTCGCGTGTTTGCTTGCCATGCATAATGCTTCGAATTTTTTTAGCGCTTGGCAAACCTTTTGTGAATGAAACTGCATGACCCCTCATGGATTTTAAATTCAAACCGGTTGTTTCTCTGGCCAACTCAATATAGCGATTCCAGCACCAGCGTCGAGTAGCAAATTGCTGAGCTACGTAACTCATACTGTCCCAGTCGCCATCATAAGCAGTAATCCAAGGTAAATCTTCACGCTCCATCCATCCAAGTCCGACCTTGATCTCGGCGAATACCGAAGGCCTTCCAATAGCCCCTCTGCCTATCATCAAACCCGCTGCCTGTGTATTGTTCAGGCAATCTCTCGCAGTCTTTGAATCGACTACGTCTCCATTGGCGACAACTGGTAAATCGACGGAATCAACCACCTGAGAAATATAATCCCAATCTGCTTCTCCAGAATATCTCTGCTTCAATGTCCTGCCGTGCACACACAGCCTCTGAATGCCTACATTTTCCAATTCTTGGCATATTTCCTTTGCATTGAAATTCCCTTTGCCAGTGCCTAAGCGCATTTTTGCCGTAACAGGGATATTCACTCTATCGACAACTTCCTTACACATTGAGATCAAGTTATCTGGCTCTCCCATTAAGGCTGCACCAGCACATATTTTGGTTATCTTTGGGGCTGGGCATCCAAAATTCAAATCGATTATATCTGCACTGTCTTCCAATAATTCTGCTGCTAGCGCCATATCAGCAGATACGCCGCCAAATATCTGTGGAATGAATGGGTTCTCATCCTCGCAAGTTTCCATTTTTCTCCATGACATTGCAGCATCGCGTGTTAATGCAGTAGAATTTGTGAATTCTGTGATTGTAAAATCTGCTCCACATTCCTTAGCCAATAATCTGTAAGGAAGGTCGGTTACACCTGACATTGGAGCGAGGAAAAGAGGACGTGGTTCACCATCCCATTCGCCTGGTTTTTGCGAGATGAATTCGCTCATATTAGTCACCCGGGGGGTGAGACTGTGATCAGAATGTTGATTCCCAATCTTCAATGTCTTGTTGTTCTGCCCAATCTTCATCAGTGGTTTCTCCACGCTCTTTGAGAACCTCACGTGCTAGAACCCAATATAGAAGCGCCAATGATTTCCTACCCTTGTTGTTTGCAGGTAGTGCTAAATCCACGTTTCTAAGATTATTATTTGCATCACATATACCAACTATTGGCAACCCAGAGTTGACTGCCTCCCTCAATGCTTGCTGATCAGCAGCTGGGTCTGTAACAAACAACATGTCAGGCTCAACATAAGACCTCAGGGCAGGATTTGTCAAGCTCCCGGGGATAAATCTACCAACAGCTGCATTCGCCCCAATTGCTTCTGCGAATTTTCTTGCAGGTCTTTGGCCATACTGTCTTGCACTTACAACCATGATATTAGACGGATTGTAACGGTTTAGGAATTGTGAGATTGCTCGTATTCTTGCATCGGTTATTTCGATGTCGATTAGATACAATCCGTCTGCTCTTACCTCTTGTATGAATTGCGCCATATCCGCACTTTTCTGCTGTGTACCTATGTGCACAGCATTAACTTCGTAAGTCTCTCGTTCGATAAGCAGTTCAGTCATAGTATTGACTCCAGCATTCGCCCCACCAGCCCCCCCTAAATAACCACTTCGTCCCTTAATTTTTTGAAATATGGCACAGTGTAGCGATTTACATAGTTTGTCAACCAATCAAAATTATCTTTCGAGCACAGATTTTATTTTAACCAATTTTGGAAAAAAGTAGACCTAGGGGCTAATCTTGCTAGGGTTGGTGAAACGTTTCTCAATCGTAACTACAAATATTTTCATTTGGATATTTCCAACACTGCCTTTCGATTTTAATTAAAACCTGAAAAGAGTCCTTATACAAATTAGCAATTTCTTCTCCGTAACCTCTTGCTTCAACTGTCAAAGTCCATTCTCCCTGTGCTAGTGGTTGAGTGAATGTTTCGACCATCTTTCGTTCTGTTTCGGTAATCTCTGCTTGCCAAACTACCTGATTGTCGGCGTCGGTTAGGGATGCTGAAACATACCGTGCTTCGGTAGGTATTCCTGGTATAATTAATTCAAGTGGCATTTGAGTGGAGATATAGGCACTAATCTCTACAACATTCTCATCTACAACAAAATCCTGTGTTGAGTAGTATTCAGTAGACCCTTGAATATCCTCGATATTAGTTGCAAACACATGTGATGCATTTATCCTCTGCTCTACCTCTTCTAGGCTAGGATCATCTCTCAAATCTTCCATAAATTCACGTGCTGGAACCAATCCTATGCACCCAGAACTGGAGGTTGCAATTATTGAAAGCATTAAGAAGGCAAGGATAGCAGATTTCGCCCTCATTATATCACCCTAAACATAACTAATGTATGAATAACTCGCTTCGATGGATTCAAACATTGGTGGTGGTTGGCAAACAGTGCCTGAATGAAGTCAAGAGGGTCAGCCGAGCTAGCGCAATGACGAACCCTATGAGTACTGACAGGCACTCATTCGAACTTAGCTCCGCACGTGGCACACTCGGTTGCGTCTTCAGCAATTTCAGCACCGCACGCTCCACATTCAGCTGTTTTTGCTAACTTTGCTTTTCTTCTAACGGTTCTACGTCTCTTATTCTCGGCAACAGCAGCAGCGACTGGATTAACCTCGTCAGCTTCTTCCTCAAAGGAAAAGTCCATTGCATCCTCTGGTAAGGCATTTCCTGCCAGAGATCT
>DAZU01000060.1:24446-24741 GCA_002507425.1 Euryarchaeota archaeon UBA53 | reverse complement strand
CTGCAACTGGCAACTAGCGCCAAATTTTTGATAATTATCAAAAAATGGATTGTAGAGACTTTATTGCATCATCATGATGGCTTAGTAGGTTTCGTAATTTCACCTTCATTGACGGAGTCATCATGTCGTTATCGACGCTCCATTCTTCTGGGTCGAGAATTAGATTCCTGGCTACTTCATAACCCTTCCATTTTGGAGATGTCATGTTGTTTTCTTTTAGATCCGATAAGAACCAGTCTTTGACGGCTTGATCCTTGCACATTTCAGCATTATCGCTAGGGACGGCGATTCCTTG
>DAZU01000060.1:19437-24065 GCA_002507425.1 Euryarchaeota archaeon UBA53 | reverse complement strand
TTTTTCATATTCCTTCCATCTAGGACAGCCTGTTCTACGAGTGGGCTCAACTTTAGATGCTCCTCTAATGGAGCTGGAGAAACATATTTTCCATTCTCCAACTTAAATTGGCTTTTAACGCGTCCCGTGATTGAGAGATATCCATCTACCATCTTTCCAAGGTCACCCGTTCTAAAGCCTCCATCTTCTGTCATGACTTCTGCGGTTGCCTCTGGCAAGTTCCAGTAGCCTTGCATAACGTTAGGGCCGTAAACAATGACCTCGCCTTCGTCAGGTCTATCTGGGTCATCCCAAGCGCTCTTGTCAATTTCCACACGAACTCCGTTTGCAGGCATGCCAACACAATTCAATCTTGACAAACCTTTACCCATCCAACCATTAGCAGCGACTAATGGACTGGTTTCGGTGAGACCGTATCCTTCATAGCAATTGAAACCGACTTTCTGAATAAAAGCAGCAACATCTGGAGATAGAGCAGCTGCGCCAGATAGGCAGAACCTGATATTACCCCCAAATCGCGCACGAACTTTTGACCAAACTAGTTTGTCCCATTTCTTATCCCAAAACCCAGTAGGTGTTACAGCGTCACATTCGACTCCTGCATTTGCAATTCTTTTTTCCGCAGCTTTCTGAGCCTTACCGACAAATAATTTTTTGAGTCCTTTTGCCTCTGCAAATTGGCTATTTACTCTGTCATAAAATTTGTTCCAAACCCTTGGAACTGCTAAAAGAGCTGCAGGTTTAATTTCCATACACTCATCTGCAATCTTGGTCAAATCAGATATTAGATTTATGTGGACTCCCATTCTAATCATCCAGTGCAGGTCAAAGGTTGAACCAAAAGAATGCGCCCATGGTAAAAAGGCAGCGTTTTTGTCTCCTGGATATAACTCGAAAACTCCCTGAACACAAAGCACATTTGATAAAGTGTTCCAGTTTGATAGCATAACTCCTTTTGGATTTCCAGTAGTTCCTGATGTGTAAATTAATGTAGATAGTGCACTCGGATCGTTGGCTATTTCCTCAAGGTCATCAGCTTCTCTTCCTGCACTTACAAATTCGGTCCACGAGCGCACCTCAACACCCTCTGGAGGCATTTCGTTAGGGGGTTCATCACCGATAAGGATCACACCAGATTCTGGCCAATTGTCTTTGTCTAATGCTTCACACAATTTATCCAAAACCTCTGTATTTGCTACTGCAACTACTTTGGGAGTTGAATCATCCAAGATGTATGCCCAGTCTTTACCATTTTGGTGGGTATACATAGCAGTGTAAGCAGCTCCAATGGCGTTTGCTCCATATGAAAGCGCAGCCCATTCAACCGAGTTATCGAGAATGATTGCAACTCTGTCGCCTTTTCCTACACCAATGTCTCTCAATCCCTTTGCGACAGAGGTGGATAGATCTCCAAATTCGTTGTAAGTGAGATGCATTCTTTCGCCCCCATACCTTGGTATGTATCCAAAGCAAAGGTCCTCGCCAAACATCTCTTGACTTACTTTCAGCATTTGGTATAGCGTCCTTGGATCATCTCCTTCCGGTTTAATCCACTGTCTGTCATTTGGTTGTCTCGGCCAAGCCATTTTTTTCTGTGCCATATGTCAATCGTGTAACATTTATGTTATGAATTCTCTCCCAGCAGAACTTTTTTTACGTTGACACGCCAATCCTCCCCATTATTCCGGTTAGCCAGCGGAGAAGCCGGGGAGGGGTGCCAGCAAGTTGTAATTTCAACATCTAAATCTTGTAGTGCTAGATTTGCTCTTTTTTCAGCATATTTACCCACGCCAATCACCCTTTCAATTTGTAGTTCTTCAACCACGCTAAGTAGATGTTCGTCACATTCGTGCAAAAGTGAATTCACAGCCTTTCCGCTTATATTATCTGGAGTGATGTTCCTACCACTATCCCCAAGGAGCAGTAAAGGGCAGTGATTTACGAGAAAAACATTCTTGTGAATATCTTGTGGGTTTTGCCATATATCTCGTAGAAGATTCCATAGCCTGGTGCCACTAACTTCCTGTCTTTCAAATTCTAGTCCAAGCACAGGTCGTTTTGGGTGTCTAGAGGAGGGATCTACAAAGTTTCCTTGTATATTGAGAAAGTTCTTTGCGATATTGGTCGCCCCAAATGGCACGCCACACTGAGCCATACCATATGGTCCAGGGTTCATTCCCAGTAGCAATGTTTTTGCGCCAAGACCACTATATTGGGTGAGGTATGATTTGTGATAATCCCATGCATAATTAAGCGGGTTGGTAGCGTAAGAAACGTTTGTCTCCTCAATGATAGATTTTGCAAAGAAATCACATTTTTTTGAGAGCTTTCTGGCATAATCTATTACCTTCATATTGGGGCGTTATCAAGCGACTTCTCAAAAACTGCTCGGCTAAGTAGGTGTTGCCAGTAACACCGTTGTTTGAATGTTATAGAATACATATGCATAAATATACAACTGGAAATTTTACGCCCGATGCGAACTAAAGTCGGTATAGATGATATGGCGTTACATTTTCCTAGACTGTATATGGATATGGAAGATTTTGCAGAGATGCGAGGCGCTGATTTTGGCAAGTTAAACAAAGGCCTTGGACTTGCTGCAATGGCAATACCTGATGTTCATGAAGATACGGCTACTATGGGAGCAAATGCAGTTTGCAGGCTAATAGACAGGAACGGATTAAACCCTAGGCAAATCGGAAGGATTTACCTTGGAACAGAATCGGCTTTGGATGGCGCTAAGCCTACAGCCACTTACATTGTCGATATGTTGACCCACAGATATGGTGAAAGATTCGGAGATGACTGCTTTAGAGGTTGTGATGTAGTTGATATGACCTTTGCTTGTATTGGAGCAGTAGATGCTCTTCACAACACTCTAGACTGGGTAGCTAGAGGTGGAGAGTCCGATAATAGAATGGGAATAGTTGTATTCTCTGATAATGCAAAGTATGACCTAGAATCATCTGGTGAGTATACTCAAGGTGCAGGAGGCGGAGCCCTATTGGTTCGCCATAATCCTCGATTGGTTGTAATCCCAGACCGCTGGGGTGTGTCAACAACTCCGGTTCACGATTTTTTCAAACCCCGCAGAGAAGTTTCCATACAGAGTGTGATTGACCACGTATTGCAGCTTGCAACTGAAGCAGGAGCAACTATTCGTGATGGAATGGCTGAAGCCATGATAAAGCACCTGCCTGAATCAACAGTTCGCAGATTAGGAATATTTGCTCACGGAGAGGAGAATGTGAAAGTTCATAGGGATGAGCCAGTTTTCGACGGCCAATTTTCAAACAGGTGCTACAGAGAGGCAGTCAAACAAGCATTTACGCACTTTTGTGAGAAATCAATCAAACAAGGAAGGTTCGACCCTGAACTGGACATTATCCTTACAGAGCAATGGGCTCGCATTATCATGCATTTGCCGTATGCTTTCCAAGCAAAGAGGATGTTTCCCGACGTATTTAGACATGACAGGCAGCACCTAGATTCTTGGAAAGATATTGAAGCAGAAATTGGAAATGTTCCACTTGAAGATGATTATGAAACAGAAGCAGAGTTTGAGAGTGCAATGGACAAGTATCGTCGATCAATATCAAAAACAGAAGAATTCAAACAATTCGTTGAGGATAGGATAGAAAAGGGTCAACGTGCATCTTCGCTGATTGGAAATCAATACACTGGCTCAATTTTCCTAGCGTTAATGTCTACATTCGAGGCAGATTATGAGGAAAATGCAAACCTAGACAATGTTACATTAGGACTATGTGGATATGGCTCGGGCGCAAAGGCCAAGGTCTTTGAGGCAGAAGTCCAACCAACATGGAGAGAGATTGCAAGCCGTTGGAATCTGTTTGAAAGGCTTGAAGGTAGAATTGCAATTGACAAAGTACAATATGAAGCCCTTCACAAAGGTCTTGCAAAAGAATCTATCATAACACCTCAAGATGAGTTTGCCTTGGTTGAGGTTGGAGACCAAGGCGTTGAAGAAGGCATGCGAACATATGCCTGGGTCGGCGAATGAATCAGACGAGTATTTTTCTTGTGTCAACAATATCGGGTATTCGCAGTTTTGCGGACTTAAACCACTCTTCAATTGACTCATGGGGTTTGTTTCGTGACATTGACTTCGCTCTAGAACCTATTAGGCTCCAAGCGCCTTTTGATGATATTCCAGGTATTGCAGCTAGTTGTTTCTCCGTAACCTTTCGCCAGTCAAGGCCTGTTTCAACACCGGTTATTGAGCGAGCACCATGCCCCGTGACTATTATTTGCGAATATGATTCCAAAGGAGCGAGATAATTCATACCTACAAGTATAGGATATGCTCCTATTTGCCTGCCAAAGGTTATACCAGCCTTGCCTCTGATGGTAGAATCTTTTGCTTTACTCTCCAAGTGCCTTGGAAGTCTAGTTCTCCCGTCGTGTGATTCCCACCAAACATCGTCAATTACCGAGCCAATTGGTAAGATTTCCTTTAACAGCGGTTCGTCAAATTCTTTCCTAACAGTATTTTTGAAGGAGTTGAAATCTCTGCTATTCACATCTTGGAATCCTTTACCATCAACTTGACGGATGTTGACTCTGCGAATCATATGTCCTTCTGATTTCAATTCTCTCAGTAG
>DAZU01000060.1:0-19110 GCA_002507425.1 Euryarchaeota archaeon UBA53 | reverse complement strand
GTCGTAGGTTGTGGTCATATGTAACTTTAGTTTCTCCTTTCAGTCCTGCTATGAAATTAAGCCCAGGAAGCAGTTTTGGCAAACCTCTCTCGCCCTTTATTCGTCCATGTTTATTGATAAGTCTAATTGCTGATTTCAACTGGTTTGAATCACAATTTAACCAGTTAGCCTTGTGAACCTCAGGGTCAGCCGACTCCAATCCAAAAGATAAGACAGCTCCATCCGAAAGATTCTCAACAAGTGTTTTTGTTATCTCTTCAGATTCTTCAAGATGTTCTGCTATTATTGATGGATTGCCATTGTCTGTATGGAGAATTTCTAGTCTATCATCGTCCCTAAGTCCATACAACAATTTTGCAATAGGTTCAGGATCCGGTCGAGGATATTCCATTTCTACTACCCCTTCAGCCTTGTAGGTGTAAGTATCAGTCATTCCCCCTAAACGAACGTGTTTTACTCCCATGTCATGAGCGATTGAGACTTCATTAATTATGTCCTCAGGATCTCTGTAAATTGGTATACCTTTTTTTGGTTCAATGCAGAATTTACAGCCCCTCTTGTATCGAACACATCCTTGGTAAACCTCTACCTCGTATGTGAGCGGTCCACTAAGATCAGGATTTTGGGTGACAGCTTTTGAGCCAGCTCCGGCTTGCGCCCAGTCAGTCCACTGTTCTGCATTCCTTCGATTGTGCCTCCATTCTCCGGTTTCAAGATAATTCCATAATGTTGCATCGGTATCCTTTAGCGCCAAGAATAGGTTTTGCCTTAGTGGACTCCAACCCTGATTCTTCCAACCTCTTATTGCCCATCCGCCACACAATATTGGGGTTTGATTAGGAACGTTAGATATTATCTCTCTAGTTTCTTTAAGCGAAATTGGTGTTCCTCTCAAGTATTTACCAGGTACAACTGCTCCTGCTAAAATAATAACTCCCAATCTATTTTCAAGGGTTGGAGGGTTTATTCTGAAAGAGTCTATTTGGCAGTATTCGTAATCAATATTCTTTCGTTCTAACACGCCACATATGTATCTAATATGGAATCCAACATAGGGTGGGACACCGAATGCGGCTGGTTCGTCCTCATAACCATCTATAACGAGCCAGGAGGCTTCCTCCGACTCGGTCATGTTAACACCTCATTCCCGTTTTGGGCGGCGTTTCTTTTTCCTTGCATCCTCTTCTTCCTCAGCCATGGCTCGGAGTTCTCTTGCGGATTTAGCACTTTTACCACCCTTGCTGTCACCTGTGCCTCCTCGCTTGAAGCCACTGGGCTTTGCCATATCGACTCTTATGTTCCTGCCCATAAGGTCTGTTCCATTTAGTTGCTTAGCAACCTGTTCACCTTTTTCTTTAGGTTTTATAGTAACGAAGGCAAAGGCCTTTTTCCTACCTGATTTGTCAGTAGCCCAATGGATATGTACACTATCACAATGTGCTGCGAAGTGGTCTTGGAGATCTTTTTCAGTAGCCTTGAATGGTAAATTTCCAACATACAACCTAGCTCCATCTGGTTTTTCTCTTCGTGGCTTTTCTTCCCTTGGAGCATCAGCATCTCTTACACCTATTCTGCGTCCTTTGATGTTTTTGCCATTAAGAGATTTTATTGCATTATCTGCCATTTCCTTCTTCTGATAAGTAATGAAACCGAATCCTCTGAGATTTCCATCATCATCTCTCATTAGCGCGAAATCAGTAATCTTTCCATGTTCTTGGAACATGCTACGTATATCATCTTCGTCAACGTCTCTTGATAGGCCTCCAACAAACAACTTGCAACCAGGGGCAGCATTTCGTTTCGGTCCTCTCCCAGATTGGCCACCTTCTCCTTCAAATTTGAAATAAACACGTTCGCTACCATCTTCTCTAACGTCTTCAGAGATGAATGTAGCACGTCCTGAACTTCCCTTAGCAAACCGTGCCTCAGCCTCCGCTCCCCAACGTTTACCCGATCCGTTTAGGGCGCTCATACCGCTTTTTCCGCCAAAGTCATCAGCTAGAGCTCTGAAGGTTTTGTCTCCACAGACCATACAGATAACGTTCCAATCACCACTTGCTTTTGGTTCGAAAAAGGCGCCACAGGACGGACAAATTGAGTGTAAAACTCCGCAATTGTCGTCTTCTCTCATGTCGATGCGAACCACATTTCCAGATTCAATCACTTTAGCTCTCACAATGTCTCTACGCCTCAATCCGTCAGCGGTGTTATGAAGAAATCGATCACAGATTTTTGTAACGTGAAACTGAGCATATTCTTGGTCAGCCATAATAGAACGATTGGGTTTACCTTCAACGCTCAAAACCTTTATTTCCCCGGATTTTTCATTTAGTTTAACAACTTCTCCTATCACTAAATCTCCGACTTCAACCCTAAGCAAGGCATTGTGGGTCTCCACACTTATCTCACCACCATTCTCGACGATAGTTCCAGTTAACAAGGCAATAATTTCACCATTTCTTTGTTCAACTCCCGACCCAATTGTGTTAGTTTCGATATTACCGACCACTGTTCCTGGAGTCACTATTGTTCCCATGTTATCACGTTCATATTTTGGAAAATCACCATCAAGGCGAATTGAAGGGGAATGTATGGGGCTGAAGCTGTTTGCTTTTGAAACCCTATCATCTAACGATTCTAAGGCATTTAATTTCGGTTGTACCCATTTTGCTGGTATGGTGCCCATATCTCGCAGGCATCCTGAACTTTCCGCTAAGAATAACCTCTCCGTCTGGTAGGTGGTTTGCTAAAGCGCTATGCATAATGTGAACTACTGGTGCACATTGCAGTGCAGTATCAATAAAAATTCTATCAGCTCCTCGTTTTTGAACACCCCATGGTGGGTTTGTGATTACAATGTCTGCGGATGGAATATTAACATCGCCGAGGTATCCAATAATTGTTTCACCTAGATCTTGGCATAATTTACCAGCATCTTCATCACATTCCACGAAGATAACCTCCGCCCCCAGTATCTGTGCACCTCTTCCTAGGATTCCATTTCCAGCCCCAAGATCAATCACGGTTTTACCTTGAAACCCATCAATTGCGTCGATACGATGTAGCCAAGTAGCTGCTAGGTTACCTTCTGTTTGATACTGTTCGAGTTCCAAACTATTACACGGGTGTGGTGGTAGCTTTGAGAGTAATATCGCCAATTGGCGAAGTTTCAATTTAATCACCAGCGCCTTTGTTGGTTTTGTTGCTGACCGTAATTCATCCGTTGCATTTGCTGCGCTTGAACTTGTTGGGTTTGAACTCTGATAGCCTCTGCTTCCATCCTTAGTCTTGCTATGAGCTGTTCTCCCAGTTGTTGGCTCCCGCAGAACCTGCAGAATTTTGTCCCGTCTGCTTGCATCTGACCACAATTAGTGCAAAAAGCCATGATAATCCTAATCCTTTCTATAATTTTAATGCTCGCATTTAACTAACCATTTGCATAAATACTGGCCACGTTTCAAAATTTTGAGCTAATGCCCTCTCGTTAATGTCTTCCATCCTTGCGTCTGTCATCATTTCTGATGGGTCAAGCCCAGCATCGATTAGTTCCTGTACGATTGCTCTAAATTCCTTTTCAATTTCTGGCATATCGTCTGCTTCAGCGGTCACTTCCGGCAATGGAATCACATTTTCGTTGCTAGATGTTTCTACAGTATTCTCAATTTCTGTATCTATCTCATCAACGTCTTCTCGTAGTTGTTTAGCTCCATTTTCCGTAGGTAGCGGGATGTTTACAATCTCTTCTGGCATCATCTCTGAAACAAATTTATCTTCCAAAGTTATATTCACGACCTCTTCAACAGGAGCCTGCTCAATGACAGGCACTTCAACAATCTCTGGTTCGGGTTTTGCGAGCCCCACTCCCAGGATTTCAGCTTGCTGTTTGGCCAATTCTGCTGCCTGCCTCCGAGGCAATGAAACAAATGCCTTTCCTATTAGTGCATGAATTGGATATGGAAGGAAATACTTCTCAAGAGGGGGTAGACTTGGATGTCTGAAACATAGGATATTGCGTTTTTCAAAGGGTCGCTGATTTGGTATATCTAAAGAAAATGGGACTGGATTGAGTTCTATTGTTGTCCTTAGCCACCCCTCTTGAGTAACTAATTGTTGCATCCACGGGCCCATGTCAGCATTTGCGATGTTGAGAAATTGGAAGGATGCTGCTTTTGGGTCAAACCCTTGATCGATAATTAATTCTGCTTCAGCTCGTGGTCGATGAAAAATTCCCATTACAGGTTGACCATGGTCAATCATATCTCCATGAAGCTCCAAGAGTTTTCTTTCCTTGCGTGGACAAAGTAACATCAAGTCAAGTCTTGCTGCACTGTTGTCCCAAATTTCTTTCCAGCGAGAATTTGCCTCATCTTTAAGTTGTTGGAATGTCATATTTGGTATCATTGCCGTAACGCCCATGCGACCACCAACAAGGCTAGATTGGCATCCTATTTGGTGATATATGCTTCCTTGACAGCATATTCGGCTAGAAGTATAACTCCGCCAGCAGCTCCTCTAATCGTGTTATTAGAAAGCGCATCAAATCTTATGTTGTTGCCGTCAACATGGACATTACCAACTGTAATACTCATTCCATCTCCAGTCCAAAGGTCCCTATCCCTGTTAGGAGTTTGTTCAATAATATTGTTTACTATCTCTGGAGAAGAAGGTAGGTTTAGTCTTTCAATTTTCATTAGGTTTTTGACATTCTCTAAATCTGTGGCTTTATCTACTTCTAACTCCACCGAAACCATGTGACCATCTCTAGCAGAGACCCTATTGCACGATGCAGTAACCTGAATATCTAAATCAAGAAGATACTTTAATTCAGCAATCAACTTTTCCTCCTCGCCAGGAATGAATGGGTTCACGTTTCCTTCAAGCGCTGCCTTGTCGCTGAGTAACTTCCATCCTGCACCAGAAAGGGCTTGTCTTGTGTAGACAGAAATTTTTCTTATTCCAAGACCCTTTAGGCCAATTATTGGCATAACGACCGGCATAACAGTGCAATTTGTTGAACATGCGTGACCATCATATTGTTTCATATCTGCAGGATTTACTTCAGGAATTACAAGGGGTATGCCTGCAATTCTTCTAAACGCACTTGCATTAGAAAATACGTGGATACCTCTTGAAACTAGAGAAGGTTCTACAACCTCTGCAACGTTACTAGGCAACGCGGAAAACGCTATATCAACATCTGGGATGTCACTCATCGAACAAATCAAAATATCATATTTTGGTTTAGGTGAATCTAACCTCCACTCTATTTCCTCGTGCATTGATCCTACATTTATTGGTGAACCTGCAATTGCTACAACTTCAAAAAAGGGGTGATTTTGAAGTAATTGTTGAAGTCTTTGGCCAACTAGACCACTGGACCCAAGTATTGCAACCTCGAATCGCCTCATTGTCGCTCCTCATGTGGTGTGGGGAAGAATCTCCTTATGATGAGTTTCCTTGCTATCGATGAGCCATCTTTTATGCTACCTAATTTTGCTTTACCAATTCTCTTGGAATATGTTATTGGTACATGAGTTATCGGTATTTTATTAAAAGCACAGGATGTATACATCTCAGCTTCTATCTCAAATCTCATGCTGTTGAGTTTCAGATTTTCGACAGCAGTCCGCGAAAATGCCCAAAATCCTGAACATAAGTCTGTAATCTTAACCTCATGCAAAGCAACGGCAAGCCAGGTCAACAATTGGTTGCCAATCCAGTTAGTAGAAGTCATTGCATCCGATGCTAAATTTCCCTGTAATCTATCCCCAATTACGACTCCATCCTTTGGTAAAACAGAAACTAAATCAGGGATTTCTTCTGGATGATATGTTCCATCAGAGTCGAGCATTACCAAGGTATCACCCTTTTGTTCAAGAAACATCTTGAAGGCCTGTCTCATTCCTGCCCCTTTACCTTCTCCCCACTGTTCTATAACCTCACAGTCATATTCTCTGGCGATTTTCACAGTATTGTCTTCGGAACCACCATCTACAACTACAACTCTACAATCATATCCCATTTTGCTTAATCTGGAAAAAGGAATTCGGTTGAAAACATTTGCAAGGGCTTTCTCTTCGTCTAAGGTAGGAAGCATGACAAATAGAGATTGCACGTTTACCTCCAACATTAGTTCATAGTAGTTCTTTTCGCTTAAATTAGTAACCATGACGTACTTCTAGCCAGTGTATTCTTACCCCCGTCTTGTCAAAGAACTTATCACCGCGCCCTGAGGCACCCAATGGGTTTACCCAGTATTCATATTCACTAATCATAGTCAATTCTAGATTTGTTGTATTTGAATCGAAACAGAACTCATGCCACCCCGAACCTTTTTTGATAATATCGTTGATCTTTAGACTTACTTTCCCAATAAATTCAGTCATCAAGCACACCTCATTCGACTCTGAGTAGTTTGTCGGTATGTTATGGGTTCCTTCGGAAATATACAACCTAGTTTCGCCTAAATCAAATGGGTCTAAATCTCGTAAATCTTTCCAAGGGTCAATTCGCATTTCCTCTCCAAGAACTGGCAAAAAACTTGAAACAACCGAGTCATCTTCTAGCGCATAAAGGGAAGAACCCCCACTGCTGTATATTTGTTTCCAATGGATAGATTTGTGTATATACTGCATAATTATTCCTTTGGGAGATGCTATTGCATAAGTTATTCCCAAATCAGACAATTTTGTTATGTTATCGTGTATAATAGCACTTGTTGCAAGATTTTGAATTGATTTTTCTTGCTTTAGTATGCCTACTGAAGGGACTGCGGTAACTCCAACCCTATCAAGACCATAGAAAAAGTGTCCCCAGTGCTCGTTTTCGACATAAATTACTGTGTTACTGGCTAACTCCATTTTGTTGATGTAATTGAACAATGAAATATCACCATTTGATATTACGTGTAGTTCGTCATGATCCTCTAATTGTGTAAGTGAGTTATGTGCAACTCCACTGAAAATTAGTGCAGCAATCATGATTGCTTTTGTAATGACAGACGGGGTTGTAATATCGAACTTTGAAAATTTTAATCCAACAATAACAGCCAAAGGAATGTGGAAGGCATGCATGCTCATGGAGTAAAGAGTGTATGATAACATTGATACGACAGGCAACCCCGAAATCCCGTCCAAGAAACTGATGAATGATAGAATCCAATTCAAACTAAACCAAACAACTAGGATTTGAGTCAATTGTTCTTTTCTTAAGGACCAGCTACTCCATATTGCAAGTGGAAGTAATAATCCTGAATAAACAATCAAGGGGCTACCTCCTTGCCATCCATACTCAGAAAATATCGCCTTAGTAGAAAACAATGGGATAAGCGAAATTGTAACAACGGAGAATGATAATGTCAAAATTACAATAGGAATCTTTTCGTTAATAGTAAATTTTCTTCCTTTATCCACAAGTAGTTTCGCGAGTATTAACGTGCTCATATAAATTAGACCTGTTGGATGTATCACTGATACAAAAACGATAGTGAAACCAAGTATATTCCAATTAAGTCTATGTCCAAACATTGTAAGCACGACAACAATGCCCAATTGGCTCGCTATGGTTGGGTATCCAGAATCGAGGTTCTTAGCGAATAAAGCAGGAGCAAGCATCATTGACATGATCACCCAATGACTGCATCCAAGCTTGTCTCCAATCGCAGCAATACCTAACAGTAGTGAAGCAAAACAGACAGTCCCGAGATAAAAAATAGTTTCATAGGCATCACCATCTAACCACGCAGCCAAAGTCGGAAAGGCGGGAGGATAAACCCAATTTCCACTTGATGGGTGTTCCAGCCTAAAACTGCCCGAAGAGACTGAATCAGCCAAGACTGAGAATCCCACCCAATCTACACCCATTGGTCGTTGATACATTAGTGGTTGGACTGCTAATATAAGTGCGATAAATGTGAAAATCCAGAACCACAGTCCTCTGTTTGTAGTGTTTGAAATTTTATGAGGTTGCACCTCTGTTCTTATTGATACAATGGCCGCAAGATTTGCAATTACAGCACATGCAGTGATGGCGGTCAAGTCCAATTCAAGAATAAAACAGATCCCCGAAATTCCTAGTAACGCCAACATTCCAAACGCTGGAGTGAGTAACAGATGTCTAGCCAAGTCTCCTGATTTATCGAGGGTCTTAGCAATTGCTAGGCCAGGAAATAGGGCTAACAATAACCCGATGGGCATATAGCTTCCTAGGGGAAGCAGCCTTCAAACCTATTTACGAAGAGTCATGAATGTGAAATGTTTGGAGATTACATGGCAGACGTGATTAAACTACCCGATGAATATTGGGTGTTTGATTTCACAAAAGGACCTGACCCTGATTTCAAATGCCCGTTGAAGTATCAAGTCGGTCGTTATGATGAGGTCAGACCTGGGATGTATACTCAGGAATTGTTTGAAGGCAAAAGAGATTTACACATAGGAATTGATATTGGTGCACCAGTAGGTGAACCGATTCATTCATTTTCGGATGGAATTGTTCACTCGATTGGCGTAAATCCTGAACCGGGATCTTATGGGCCGACTATAATCATTAGACACGAATTAGAAGGTAAGCCTATCTGGGCTCTATACGGCCATCTTTCGATGGAATCTTTGGATATGGTAAGTGTAGGTTT
This sequence comes from Euryarchaeota archaeon UBA53, assembly GCA_002507425.1. Lineage (GTDB taxonomy): Archaea > Thermoplasmatota > Poseidoniia > Poseidoniales > Poseidoniaceae > MGIIa-K1. The sequence goes on along the minus strand of DAZU01000060.1, from coordinate 10,478 downwards.
GGAGGTTTTTGAGGGTCAAGTCATAGCCACGGTTGGAGATAAAAGTGTCAACGGAGGATGGGCACCTCACCTACATTTTCAGCTGTGTTGGGACGAGCCAGAAGAGAACGATATGCCCGGTGTTGTGGCAAGGGAAGACAGAGATTGGGCATTAAGAAAATATCCAGACCCTAGGATTGTCCTAGGTCCTCTTTATTGACTTACTTGATTTAGGAATTCCTTTAGAGAAATTATCGGCTTGATAGATGATGGATTCTTTCCATGCAGTAGGGCCAATGCAATCGATAGCCAGTCCATCATTATACAGATATGTAGCAAACATTCTAGCAGTGTATCACCCTCTCCAGCAAGTTTCCAAGCATATTCACTTGGACTGTTAGAAATGAACCAATCCATTCTTTTCTCAACTCTCTCATGTAAGCCCTGCCATGACATCAGAATTATGGCCTGTTCGCTAGCATCTTTATCTCCGTCTTCACCAACTCCTCCCCAAGCAACCAATTCATTGTGGTTCATTTCTGGAAACTCGCCAATTCTAGCAAATCTAGCCGAATTTTCATTCAATTGATTTTTCATTCTAATCATTGCAGGTCCCAGTTCACTTGGACCAAGTATAGCAATTCGTCTTTCCATCAGATTTAGTGCTAAACTGGCGACATCTCCTTCTGGATTTGATAAAATGTCACAGTCTTTTATCGATTGCTCCAGCCGATTCATTGCACTGTTAGCGATATCATACTTCAATACACCAATCTCTGCTAAAAGCGCCAATTGGCGGGAAAAAATGTGGCCAAAAGCTGAACGAGGAGGCTGCCCCGAAGGACAAGATATCAGATACATTCTATCTGTTAATTCACACATACCAGCAAGTTCTCCTCCGCTGGAAACTACAATGATTGTGGCACCTTTTGCTAACGCTTGTCGTGTAGAATCGAGAGTCTCTTCTGTATTTCCTGAGTAGGATGTAGAGATAACTAACCAATCGGTAGTCCACCATTGAGGTAAATTATATCCTCTATGGCTAATAACAGGTATCGTTCCTTCGTGATTTGAAAGTGTGGAAAGAAAATCCCCTCCTGCCGCAGAGCCACCCATGCCAAGGCAAATAACACCAGTCCAACTGTTCTTGATTTCATTAATCCATGGTAATAGATTTACATTGACTGCCTTTAAACCAGATTTGAAATCTTCAATAAAATTTTTTGTAAATCCTATCATATCTTCTGTGTCAAGTGCTTTTGCAAGCCTTACAATTCCTTCTTCCATTTAATCACCATCTACTGCTAGCCTTGGCAAACATATCCACTCACCATCAATCCTTGCCATCAATAAGTCTCTACCATAAATATGCTCATATGGTAATCTTACTGCTGACATCTTCCAATTGTTTGGGTCAAGAAATTCTGCAACGGTTGAATCCTCACTTACTTGGGCAATGCGGGAAAATTCGCTAAGTCTCGCAACAACATTTGCGTTTTCGAGATCTCTCCAAGAAGCGCCCGTTCTTTCTCTTCGCTCCACCTTTTCTAAAATCGCTCCTTCTCCAGTCCATGAAGAAGGCCTCCACAACTCATTACGCCAGCGAATGACATCGCCGATTTCATAGCCAGGTTTTCTATACAACAATGTCAGTCTTGTGAGATCAACACCGTCTTTGCGACCTACTACTGAAGTTGTTGTAGTAATCTGACCACCGTGTTGTGTAATCAGATGTCTACCCCAAGCTCTTGCAAGAGCTTTAGACCCTAAAACTACATCGTAACCGCCGGTTACTGGTCCCTCTTTTGTAATGAAGAACATTGGGTCGTCAGGCATTTCAATTATGACCTTATCAAGGGTTAATCTTAATTCACTAAATTCCTTTTCTGATAGTCGCCTTGCACTAGACCTAAGTTGGACTGTTGCCTCAAAATAATTTCCAGCGCGCCGTGTGCATGTCAGACAGACTCCGTTTGACATTCTTGCTCTCATTGTATGTCTTTCAGCGTAGAGCAAGTTGTCTATGATGCCCTCCATCTCAATATGGATAAGAGTATGTCTGCCGTCTACTTCTTGAGCAACCAAACCGATTTGTAAGTCCTCAATATCTGGATGAAACTCGACATTTCGTTGGACGAGTTCATACCACAAATCCTCGGAATCTACGTTGGTCCATTTCCCCTGAAAGTCTACTAAGCCGCATCGAGCACATTTTGTCCAAGGAGCATTTTTTGGGACCTCTGCAAGATTGACTCTTGCGCGAGAGCACTTTTCACACATTCTCCCTGAAAAAAGAGGGGGCTGCCCTCCACAAACTAGACAAAACTCACCTCCAAGGTCCATCTAATCACCAATATCACTCAGATTTATTATCAATAGAATCCACTTGTTCAGGGGTGGAGATGATTTCGTCATTTACACTATTTATTACATTTGTATTTGAGTCCACCATTCCTTCTAGAATAACGATTTTTTGTTCTAATTTCTTTGATCTTGAAAATACGGTCCAAGTCCATATTGCTATTGCTCCAATCATGCCGAGATAAGCCAATGTTAAGTGGGTCAGTTCACTCATTTTGTCACCTCGTCATACTTTGTTTGAATCTTCTCAAGACGCATTTCAAGTTGCGCTAATCGCATACCAGATATAATGTAGCCTGAGATTATTGCTAAAAACGATAATGCTCCACAATACAAAACAATCCTCATGTCCCAATCAATAGATCCTTTTGAAGTAGCCATCACAGGGCCAGGGTGCCTAATTTGCCATAGTCTGGTTGAAATGTATGTAAAAGGAACAAGAATGAAACCATACATCCCAAAGGTGCAAAACGTATCCCGTGTTTCAACTCCATCGGGCTGAGATCTTCTACCTAGAACAATAAATAATGCTAGTAAAGTAAGCATCGCAAAAGTATTCAGGCGAACATCAGTCCAATCCCAAGGGACTCCCCATTCTGCAGTTCCCCAAATACAGCCTGACCAAATCACCATTAGGCCGGTGGCAAGTGCTGCCTCACTACTAGCCACATGCAGTCTCCAAGCCCAGTCTTTCCTCTTGAAGAACCAAACAGTTGAGCCCACGAAAAGCATTGCATTTGCCATCATTGCGGCCCATGCACTGGGAACATGCCAGTAGAATATGCGTTGGGATTCAGGTGAGGAGAAAGCTACAGTGGAAACAGAAGGAACCCAAAGAAACGCGAGGCAGAGAGTTAAGCTAGCCCCCGCTAGGCCAACTAAAACAACAACCTCTCCTTTGATGTTCATGCATGTCCCACGCTATTTATTTATTCAATGTTCACGTTGTTAGATTGTCAACTACAACAGCCCACGGAAGTATGAGTATTGGTGTTAATAATCGAATCATGACTGCATTAGGGCGTGAAAGGTTGAGGGTTGATTGGGTGATTATGGACATTGTCATTTCAGTAAACACTCCTAATATACCTCCGCATATTATTACTGCAACAACTACATTGTCTGAAACTATTGCTGCCATCAAAGTGATTGCGAGATATAAAATCAGTGAGTGGAATATAGAGTTAGGTAGTATTGGTGATTTTGTAATCCACCAGGCATGAGATCTGTTTTCCATTAGCAATCTATTAATCGGATTTCCACACAATCCCGCTGCTAAAGCAGGAGCCATTATGAAACCGATTTGCGTTTTACCACTTAGTCCACTTACATCGAATAATGCAATCATAGCACCAAGAGTCAATAACCCTGCGATGCCATTGTTAGATAAACCGCACAAAGTTCGTAGGTTTAGTCTATGACCAATCAGTGGTTTCCTTGTCGAGCCTGTTTCAATACTCATAAATTTACCTTCAGGCGGGTTTTGTTCTTCAACATCAAACGGGAAGCGTATTACTCTGTTCGCATTTTTAATTATTTCAGAATCATGGCTAGCAACTAAAATCGCATGGCCACCAGCTGCCAGATTTCTGAGATTCTTAGATAGAAGTTCTGTTGATTTATTGTCCAGCCCGCTATCCGGCTCATCTAATAGAATCGCAAGAGGTTCATTCGATGTCAAGGCAGGAACAATTCCACTGATTGCAGCTACTTTCCTTCTCTGTCCTCCTGATAGCATTGCCACTCTATCATGTTCTCTGTGCTGTAAATTCCAATCCCTTAGTAAGGGGGATACATCAAAATTTTTCATGGCAGAATCCATTATTCGCTCTCCAACTAATTCGTCACCCATAACACAATCGTCTTGTAGACAAAGGCCGAAAGTAGTTCTACCTCTCCTACCATCTGAATCTCGAATTAATTGCCCCCTTATCTTTGTGGACCCATTTTCAAGAGAAATCAATCCAGATGCTGCTTCAATAACAGTTGATTTTCCACATCCATTTTCCCCTGCAAGGCAGACAACTTCGCCTCCATTAACCGATAATGAGAAGTTTTCCAATACTTTATTTCTGCCCCTGAAGACAGTAATCTCGGATATCTCAATTATTCCCATTGTTTCAAGCGAGAGACCGCATGGGCTTCAAACCCCCGTCTCTTCGGCCATTACATGCAGGAGTTTTTCTTTGCACTATGGATTGTGGCGATAATAGGTCCATTAGCATGGGCGTGGTCTCAACAAACATCTGTTGCTTTGGGCATGGTCCTGTCACTATTGTTCGGATATATTGTCCAATTTTTATGGGGTGGATTCCTAAACTTTGGTGAGGTCATCGAACTTCGGTTAAGGTTATATCTTGTTCCAGCCCTTGTTACGGATGGTCATTTTCATACACTGATTACTAGTGGTTTTGTTCACTCAAACCCCCTTCATGTCCTTGGAAATATTTTGATTATTGCCTTGGTAGGTATACCTCTTGAGGACCGTTTAGGAAGGGTGAGATGGCTTATTTCATACATGGTCGGGCTTCTAGGAGGCTCTGTCGCATGGACGTTATTGAATCTAGAATCAATCACTCCTGCTTTGGGGGCATCTGGTGCTGCATTTGGAATATTGGGCGCCTACTTAAGTGGCTGGCCAAATGATGAGGTATTTTTTCCTCTAATTTTGATTCGGAAGTGGCCTGTTCAGTTTATCGCATTATTCTATTTTGGATTCGAGATATACAAAGCTTGGCAGGTATATGGGCTTAATGAAATCAGCAATATAGGACATATAGCTCATTTCGGTGGTTTCATTCTAGCATATGCAACTCTTCCAATACTTAAGAAAGGTATCGAATGGGAGGGAGATTACAAACTTGAAGAAATTCCCGAAGGTAACCCATTTGAAGGTGTAGATGATTTGGTCGAGAGATTGAGAACAGAAGGAGAGTTTATTGAAACAAGGCAAGCATGGTTGGAAGAGATTGCAGATAGAGCGTTCTGTCCAGTGTGTGGTGGAGTTTTGGAGGTCAAGAAGATGAGAGTGCGATGCGTATCTGAATCCTCTCATCTTAGATGGCCTTGAGCCTCATATGGGCTCGTTCCCACCCAAGGTTCATGTGTTATGCAAACCGCCCGTAGGGCGGGTGGAAATACTTGAGGGGCTCAAAAGCATTACTTTTGGTAAGTATTTTCCTCTTGTCGATTTTCTCTGCCATGGCTTCGGCAAATCCTCTTAGCGACGATGAAACCGCTGAAATATTAGTAGACAGAATGCCCTTCAGAGGCGATAAATATTCAACCGAGGATTACGGATGGTGGTTAACATATGGCCCGGATGAAAATTTCGATGGGATGGATGATCGTTTAGAGAAAGTTATCGCTGGACAAGAATCCGTTTCAACTACCTCGATTATGGGAGCCGATGGCCGCAAAACGGTTGCAATTATTGTCGACTATGCATGGCACCCGGGTCAGTCTGAGATCGATGAATTAGTGGCGATACTCAGAAGCCATGGATGGAATGGTGATGGATCATGGTTCCAGGTAATGGACTCAATAGATTCGATAGTAGTAGATCATGTCCCAGTCAGTGCATTGTGGGAGATTCATGCTATTCATTCAGTAGTTGTTGTTGAAATGCAGAATGTGATGTATCCTACATTGCAAAGTGCTAACCCTGCAACACGAATACAGCCTTCAGATGTTTATTCAGGAACGGTTTATGATAGGGGCTATGATGGCGAGGGAATTGTAATTGCAGTTCTTGATAGCGGAGTCGATAATGAACATAGGTCGCTCAATGATTTCGATGATGAAGACGACGAACCCGATTTAGATGCAAATTCATATGATGATCAAAAATGGGTTGGAGGCTATGATGCAACATCACAGGCATCTAATCCTGATGGTTCTCAAGACCCTGATGACGGCCAAGGTCATGGGACACACGTTGCAGGAATCGCTCTGGGAACGGGTGACTCTTCTAGAGTTCACATCGGAGCAGCGCCAGGTGCTTTCTTAGTAGATGTCAAGGTCCTCACAGATAGTGGCGGAACTAACTCGCAAAATTCCTTGAATGGAATCCAGTGGATGATAAATAACAAAGACACTGATTGGGGAAACGGTGCTAAAGGAATTCACATCGGCCAAATGTCATTTGGCTCTATCGGCAATCCAATCAATCAAGATAGTGGAGATAATGGGACTGGCGCTGAAGCACGATTGGTGAACAATGCTACATATGACCACGGTATTTCTTGTATAGTAGCGGCGGGAAATGATGGAAGACAGAGAATCGCTTCTCCCGGAAGTGCTGATGGAGCGATAACTATAGGGTCGGCTGATAATGCAGACACAATCAATAGAACCGATGACTTCATGGCATCTTATTCCAACACAGGGCCTCGCAATTCTGACAATGATGAAGATGAATGGGATGAACTAAAGCCAGATATAACAGCTTACGGAAGTGGGATATACTCTGCTCAGGCAGCTACCGGTACATCCTTCCCGGGCAGTCCAAGACCAGAAGCTGACAATTCATATGAATCTAAAGATGGCACGTCAATGGCAACGCCAATTGTATCTGGCGTGGTTGCGTTAATGTTACAAGCAGATTCAAGTTTGACGCCTGTTGAAATAAAGGATATTCTGAGAAATTCGAGTGAAGAGAAAGGAAGTCCTAGCGCCTCCGATACCTCGGATAGATGGAATGACGAGTGGGGCTTTGGACTGCTTGATGCATCATGTGCTGTTGATACCGTTCTGGACCGTACTTGCACACCTATCAACAGCGGTGGCGGTGCAATTATTGTTCCGCCCACCAATGATACATCCGAGGGAGTTGAGATAGAGAATCCTGAAAATGGTACTTGGTTCATAGCCGGTGATATAGCTAGAATTAGCGGGTCCACTATTGAAAATACAGGTCCTTGGAATAGCGTTGAAGTAAGACTCACACAATACTATGATGATGCTGATGAAGAGATACTTTTGGATTGGACTACTGCTGGAGGAGATTCAGATTCTTGGTATCTGGATGTTCTAATCAAAGAAGACTGGTATGATATTGACTCTACGGTTCTGGTAATCGAGGTCAATGCTTTGGGTGATGGAGATTCAGTTTCAAGTGATGCTAGATGGGGATACATCGGGAAAATGTTGGTTTCATTTGGCTCCCCATCATCTGGGTCAAAACTTTCAGATACGGTAAGCTTCACAGGAACTGCACAAGGAATCGAGCCTAGCAAGTTAATGTATCGAGTGAACAATGAAGAGTGGAACGATGCTCATTTCTTCGACGAGGATAGCAATGATGAGCAAGACTGGTCTTTTACTTGGGACTCAACTCAGGTAAATGATGGCTCTCACAAAATATCAGTAAAGTTAGTGAACACAAGCGGTTCGGAATCTGATATTGTTCGTAGGACTTTTACTGTTGATAATCAACCTGCTGCACCTGAATTACGTTTCCATGGTAGTGTTCAGATACTTGACCAAGATTTACCTGCAAGCAAGGCCGTGGCCGGAACAATCTTGGAAATTCATTTCAGCGTTGTAAACACTGGAGATTTGGACGCAACCGACTTACACTTGAAGTTGGAAGCACCCGGCTCTGAATCAAGTACATACCCAAGTGAGGGAAAAATAACGAGACTCGATCAGGGAGAAACCATAGCCGTTGTTTTGTGGTGGTGGGCAACAGAAGCAGGTATGCATGATGTAACAATAAAAATCGATCCCAATGGGCAAATGAATGATGACCAAAGTGATAACGAATACACATTTGAGTTTGAGATAGAGGAAAGACCTGTCGAGCCTACTTTACGTTTCCTAAGCGGAGCAATCACTACTTCAGATTCAATTCCCTCTCCAAGTCTGGATGGAAGCGAGTTATACATAGTAAACGTTAGAGTAGATAACCTAGGTCAATCTGACGCCACAAATATCAACGTGGAATTAAAGACAATGGTGAATGATAACTGGACAACAGTTGGCACCAATAGAATCTCTTTAATTCCAGGTTCAACAAGTTCATCTGGAAATGCAAGGACTCAGTTTAGTACGTCACATGATACTGTTGGGGTAGTAGAGCACATGGTCGTATTACAAGGAACTGGAGTGGAAGCTCAGTATTCACAACTTCGGTTCAATGTTATAGTTGATGAATATAGTGCAGGTTCGAAAACCAACCTACCAACAGCCGACGGCGAAGCAGTTCTTGGGTTTGTTGGGATGCCTGGAAAGGGTGGCCGTTCTGATGGTGGTGGATTGTTATTTACAACAAAAGATGGTGAATTACATGCCAGAACAATTACCCCAAGCCTTAGTATGCCTGGCGACACACTAATCGAGGCAAACTGGGCTGGTGAGTTTGCGTTTATCGTAAGAGATGATAGTAGAGTTCAATTGGCTTGGTCTAAACGATTTACTGACGCTCAAGGCTATACTATGACTGATATTGGTATGGCTAATATTGGTCTTTTGGGAGATATGAGTTCTGTATCTTCGTTTATGACTCCAATCAAACAATCAGAAGGAAGCTACTGGGGATTCGATATGTCTGTTAGAGGCGATGAGTTTGTTCTCTCGGGATACCATAGAGACATCATGACAGGTGGTTCATGGAATGACATAACAAATATTTTCATGATTCACAATAACAATCTGAAATCATCAATTGGTTGGACAACAAAAATGAATGTAATCTCCGATATTGATATTAGACCTCAGGATGGCGATTCTTTAGCAGTTGCATTGGGCAAGGACGAGATTCATATTCTATATCAGGAGATGAGAGATGACTCAACCGGAATCGACAGAGTAGGCTTATTTTATGCTCACGGGGTAATATCTCAAACTCCTTTCAGTTTCCAGGCGCCAGCAGGTGATGATGCAAGCGCTCCTGAACTATCAGTCATCCAGCACGATGGTGAAGATACATTGATTTCGGCTTGGATACAGGGAAGTGGTAGATCTGCGGAAATAATTACTGTGATCCAGGACTCTATCTGGTCAAAGGATATTGATGATTATTCGAATATCTCATCGCCAGGAGCTAGCAAAATTGTAATGATGCAGATGGGAGATGGAGAATTCAAAATATTCCATGATGAAATTGGTGTTTACGGGCCTGTAACCCGATACGGAATATACAACGCAGGTGACAAGGAAATAGGTTTGTCAAACTTAATTTCGGAGGGTAATATTGTCGGTGCAGGTAATATTGGAAGTGATCAAATAGTCATTATGTCATCTCCTTCTGGTAAAGCCAGTGCAATAAAAATTGCATATCTTGGCCCGGATACAGGTGATAGTGATGACGACTCATTCATCGATACTCTTCTGAGCCCTCTTCCAGGTGATAGCAGAGAAGAGAAAATATATGCAGTATCGGCGTTAGGTGCAGTTCTTGTAGGTTTATTTTTAATGGTTGTAGTATATCTTAGGAGATCGCACAAGAATGAAGAAGAAATTGAGGTTTCAGAATCTAGCAGCGATCTTGAGTTGTTGGTTTTAACAGAAGAAGACACTGGACCTTTGGTGGCAGTAAACACCGATGGAGACGACGATATAGTTGTTTCAACATCACCTGTTGTCATACTTGAGGAGGAAGAAGAATCGATGGATTTGTCATCCGAGTTGGAAGCGAAGGTTGAGGCTGGAACTGCCTCAAAACGCTTGGAGCGAAGAATGAAGCGCAAGAGCGATAGAGAGGCAAAAGAAATATTCGATAACCTCACAAGGAATCTACCACCACTACCTCTCTCAAACGTGAATTCAACAAATCAAGAATCAAACCCTGAGGTATCAAAGCCTAACCAAGTTACTGCTGAGGAAAAAACATTACCTGAGATACAAAATTTACCTCCTCCACCATTACCAGGACAACTCCCTCTTCCTCCATCACCAGTGGAACTAGGCTTACCTCCAATTCCAACTCCTCAAAGGGAGGTTGTTTGTGATTCATGTGGTTCTAGCCTAACAGTAAAAGACATGACTCTGCGAAGAATGACTTGCCCAATTTGCTCAGAAACAATTGAGATGTGAGGTAAAAAGATGTGTGGCATATTCGGCTTCATAGGTAAAAGAGCCGCAGCCCCATTACTTTTGGAAGGGTTGCGCAGATTGGAATACCGTGGTTATGACTC
>DAZU01000088.1:22240-23482 GCA_002507425.1 Euryarchaeota archaeon UBA53 | reverse complement strand
ACACCTCGACGGTCCTTATATTGTTCGTGGCCCGTCATAGGACGGGTGTTTGGGCTTCGTGCTGGTTGGTTGAGTTGTATTGACACTCCCTTTCACCTCCGTTGGATTTGAATTGCGTTGGAGACGGTAAAAGAAGATATCTGCAAAATTTGAGGAAAATTAGATTCAAAAATTATGCAGGATTAACTCTTAACCCATCTTTCAATAGCACATCGGGAACGTGCATAGAGCCGCTGCTGTAAGAACCCTTCCTTTTTGTTGAGTCGCCAAAAATCACATTGCCGTTAAGTGCTTTTGCCATGTTTCCTGATAAGCCAGCTTGGCTAAGAGCACCTACTACCTCTCCATCTTCAACTCGTAAAATGGTAGACGTAGTCACAGAGAAGTCACCACTGGTAGGGTTTGCAGTGTGTGCTCCCATTACGCTATGCACAACGTAACCTTGGTCCATTTCTTCCATCAGTCTATCTCTTTGATAAGTTTTTGAAGAAGAGCTCAAGACCAAATCTCTGCAACCGCAGATTGGGGGTGAAGTATGACCCTTTCTGGAGGCGGAAGCGGTTGTAGAAGCCGAATCTATTTTGCCTTCATGAACTAATTTAGCCGAATCTCTAGTTGACCATAATTCTCCGACTAGTTTGCCAGACTGAACTATTGTTTGCTTTCTAGAGGGCACACCTTCTCCGTCTCTGGAACCTGATGACAAACCCCCTTCCATTAATCCGTCATCAACTATAGAAAGGTGATCTGCAATTACATTTTTTCCATTTTGCCCAGACCAAAAGGATTCACCTTTTGCAAGATTTTCTCCCTTTATTGCTGTTGGAACCATAACTGAAAATAGAGGTGAAAATCCATCAGATGTCATCAATACTGGGGTTTCTTCGGTCTTGACCCCTGAAATTAGTTTCCTAGTAATTTGAGACCAGTGAACGGCTTTGTCCACGCTTGAGCATATGTCTACCAGTGCAGAACGAGAATATTCACCCTCATATGCTGATGTGAGTTGGTCATTCTCATCAATAGTAATATGAATACCAATGCCGTGTTTCGTGCTCACACCGTAGTCCTCAATTCCAGAACTAGTAATAATTGCACTGGCACCAACTCCAATACCAATACCCCCTCCAACAGCAACAGCTCTCGGATCCAACTCTTTCACTCTTGTAAGCACTTGATCACCTTGTTCCAATAGATCTTCAGGACCCATGTCTAGTATTTTCTTGTCCATCATTCCGTCTA
>DAZU01000088.1:0-21847 GCA_002507425.1 Euryarchaeota archaeon UBA53 | reverse complement strand
GGCTTCAAGAATGGATGATTCAGCAGTGCTAGGATCGACCACATGAGCAAATCCATATTTTCCATCGTTAACGATCCTAATACCAAAACCACCATCGCCTCCACCTGAGGCCATGGTGATTTTTCCTGCTTCTATATCGAGGGAATGCCCATAACCCTGGCTAGCAAATACTTCCCACTGTTGGACCTCGAGTTTTTCGCACAATTGTCCGATTATACTTGCAGATTCAACGAGGCGCTCAGTAGCATCATCTGGTATCATTTCATCCCACCAAAGCCTTGCTAATTCTCATTGTTGGGCCACCATCTCCAACCGGAACAGTCTGCCCCTTACCACAGAACCCGGGTGCAGCCAGTTCCGCTTTCCTCGTCAATCCGTTAACGTCTTTCAGAATTTGAAGTGTCATACCTGATATGCTTATGTCTCTCACCGGTTTAGACAATGAGCCATTTTCAATCATCCAAGCTTCTTGTGCAGCGAATTGGAATGATCCTCTTCCAGTGTCTACTTGACCGCCTCTACTACCACAAGCATATATGCCGAACTCAATATCTTCAATGAGCTCGTCCAAGTCTCTGTGCGATCCTCCTTGAATAACAGTGTTTGACATTCTAACCAAGGGGTGATGAAGTCCATCTTGGGCTCTTGCACCGCCATTCGGCTCTATGTTGTATTTGTGAGCAGTCTCTCTGTGATTCAAGTATTCAGTAAGAACACCATTTACTATCAATTCTTTTGGTCTAGTGTCTACACCTTCATCGTCGATAGGATAGCATCCGTAACCGCCTCGCATAGTTGGATCATCAACAACAGTGCAAATGTCTGAGCCAATCTGTTGACCTAATTTCCCATCGAGACATGAGTCCCCGGCGGCTACTAAATCAGCTTCACATGGATGTCCCAGTGCCTCGTGAATGTATACTCCTGTAAGATCCTTGTCTGCAACTAGTGGCATCCAACCTGATGGGGCTCTTTCTGCTTTTAGCAACCTCATAGCTGATATCCGAGCGTTTCTGCCCATTTCACCTAGGTCGCAAGATTCTATGAAATCAAGACCACCTTCTCCCCCATGCCGCATTCTATAGGATATTACATCACCACCATCTCTTGCGGTAACCATTCCGTTAATCAGACTTCGTTGAAAAGACCAAATTCTATTCATTCCCTCGCTTGTTATAAGTTCAGTATGGATGTGTTCGTCAAACCATCCAGTAGAAGTTGCAACTATCTTATCATCATCTTTTGCTTCATTATCAACAGCTAACATTAGTTCAATGCGCTTGTCTAAATCAGTATCTCTGACATCTTTTGCACTTTTCCAATGCAATTCATCTTCAATTACGGGAATATCAGCGAGACCTACTCCTTCCATGGATCTAGGTCTTCTCGCTGCAACAGCTTTTGCTAATTTCAAAGTTGGTTCAACTTGGTGAATTATAGAATCGATATCGCTGGTTGAGTGTATACCCCAAGCACCATCTGCAAGTATCCTCATAGTAACTCCGATTTCTTGGCCAGGAATCGCTCTCTCTAGTTTGCCGTCCTTCAAAGAAGCGGTGTTGGTAGTTTCACTTACCAATCTTACCTCGGTGTAATCTGCTCCAAGTTTGCTAGCTTGTTGTATTGCAGAATTAATTTTTTCTTCATCCAATAACCGACCTCTTGAAAATAGACTATCAGATTGCCTCTTCACAACTACCATAACCTATTCCATATGTCGATACTCTTTCAGAGTTACTAATATTAGCGTAAATCTGCAAGGTGTATGTGACCTATTGCGGAATTTTCGGTTTTTTTGCCAGATATTCCCAATCTAGTGTGATCAAAAATTTGCAAACTTGGCCTATCCTCCAATATCTTGAAACCCATTACTGCCGCATTTCTTTCGAATGATTCTTGGTTTTCTCTGCACGATAAATCCACAATCCATGCATTCTTATCTCCTACTGCGAGTCCGGCTCTTTTGAAGCTAGTAGCAACGTGGTGCGTACCAGATAATAGACGGATAAATTCCCCATCAAGGCTATTAGAGCGCATCTTCTTTCTTTCCTGATTTCTAATCAGAACTTTATGTGCAATCCAGCCGTGAACTTCACTAGCAAGTGCTGTCCCACAAATTAGTGCCCAGTGTTCTGAACTTCGATTGTCTATCCAAGATAGAGCTAACTCTCTAGGATTTTTACAAGACTCAGCCAATTCCACCCTACGGCAAGGAAATAGTTCTCCGGTCACAATTACCCCAAGTCGTATTTGGTTTCAATACTGACGTTCGCCGGGTAGTGGCTCATCGTCATCCCTTGACTGCTTTTCATTGTGTTTTGACTTAAATTTTCTCACGTCTGCTAAAATTTTCTCAACAAGAATAGGTCCCCACCCTCTCCTTGATCTTAATTTATCTAGTTCTTTGTTATCCATAGATAACAAGTCTGCTGGAGTCCTAATTCCCATTTCAGATAACGTCCTAGCTCTACTTCTGCCAACATTTCTAACTTGAACTAATTGCAATAAATCCTCCTTGCAGCCGGCTCTTACTCTAGACCTAGTCAGGTCTATAATGCCGACAAGTTCGCTTACATGTTCCATGTGCTCTCTTGCAAAAACGTCATCTCTCATCAACAGTTCTCTGGACGCATGTAATAACCATGTCATTAAATCAATTCTAGAATTAACGTCGCCCGGAGTAAGTCCCAAGTTTTTCTCAATTTCTCTGAGATCATTTTCATCATACCACATTTCTGTGCACCAAGCACTTTTCACTAATCCCATAGCTCTCTCATCCAAAGGGCTTTCAATCAACAATTCATCCTCAACTAAAGCAGCCTTTTTTCTCAAATTACTACCGAAATCTAATTCCGAGGCCTTTGGCCAAAATGTCAAGAAATCCGGTGTCGCTGCAACCAAGTGGCACAGTCCAAAATGAGTAACAGGAAGACTCTTTCTTACAATTCTACGGACAGCTCTTCTCAATCCGTCTATTAGTATATCAGCAGATAGCGGATCTATATACAACTGCACAACTTTTTCACCCATACCGGTTGCTTCATATTCTGTATCAAATGCTTCCATTGAAGAAAATTCAGGCAATCTGTATTCTATATTCGAGGCTCTACGGAAACCAAAAGTGGCTTCTGAAGGCTCAATAGATTTTTTTTCCGAAATTATAGTTACTCCCGAAGCAGATTTCGCCGCATCTACCCATGATGGAGTCTCATCATCCCAACTTTCAGTTTTTGTTCCAAGAATTTTTCTTCGTACAAATCGTTTTTCAATAAGCCATCTCAATACAGAATCAATGTTTTCCTGGAGATAGGAATTTGGTTGGGAATGCCCAAGATATGTACCCGAAAAGAAATTTCCAATAGCCTCTCTGGATGTCAATCCCCCTGTAGATATTGATGATAGAAGATGAAACCTCATCGCAGGTTCTGCCGCTAACTTTGATGTTATATCTTCCACGGGCCCGTGAAAGTATCTATCTGCTACTTCATCGGCGAACTGCCTAGGGTCTCCACCCTTGCAAACAAGCCAAGCTTCACCACACGGGTCATACTTTGGCCGGCCAGCCCTGCCCAACATCTGCCTTACTTCCATCACAGGTAATAATCGGCTCATGCCGTCATCGAATCTTTTTAGATCTCTAACAAGAACCCTGCGAGCTGGCAGGTTTACGCCAGCGGCTAGTGTTGGGGTTGCACATAGGCAATGCAAAATTCGGTTTTTGAATGCCTCTTCAATCATATTCCTCTGTCTGTGTCTGAGTCCTGCATGATGGAATGCTACACCACCTTTTACACATTCAGCCAAACTATCTCCCATTGCAGATTTGGAGCCTTGTGAAAGTTTTTGTGAAAGTTCGCTCAATTTTTCAAGAGAATCAGGGTCTGTATTTTGTAGATACTTTTGCATTCTTTTGCTAAGTTTGCTTGCCTCGGATTGTGCAGACCTTCTAGTTGAGACAAATACCAGCAACTGTCCTTTTTGACTTTTGACGTCTTTTAGTGCAGCCCATGCGATATGACTTTTCGGTCCTTCTAGTGTCCTTGGAGGATTGAGTTTGTTTTCTGATTCCAATTCGCTCTTTTGTATCGCTCGTGGCTCAAGGTCAAGTTCCGCTAGTGTGGAATACTCAAGACTTACTGGCCTCCATTCAGAGATAATTAACTCGCTATTAAGCCAGTCAGCAAGATCATGGGAGTTTCCAACCGTTGCAGATAGTGTTATAATTTGAGTATCTGGTATTAGATGTTTAATCCTTGCGAGATTTATTTCCATGGTTGGACCTCGTTGGCTGTCATTGAGAAGATGAAATTCATCAGCAACTACTGCTGAAACTCTTCGCAATATCTCTGGCTTTGACCTCATAAGGGAATCTAATTTCTCACTTGTGCAAACTAAAATGTCACAATCATCAATCTGCCTTGCTTCGCTTGGAGCATCCCCTACTCCTAATCCTATCTTCAGCCCAAGGTAATCACCCAGTTGTCTCAATTCCTCTAATTTTTCACTGGCAAGGGCTTTGAGGGGAACAATGTAAATTGCTCTTGACCCCGGATGTTTGACCATAATCTGGTTAATTATAGCTATGAAGGCAACCAAACTTTTTCCACTTGCAGTGGGAATACATAACATTGTATTTTTTCCTGAGAGTATGTGGGGAATCGCTTCTGCCTGAGGCGGGTGTAGTTGCGAAATGCCCCACTCATTTTCAATAAAATTTCTAAACTCTTTTGGCAAATCAAGACGCGAAACCGAGCGTTCGATACTACCCATGTAACCGTTAGACAGTCAATAGTCCAAAAGGTAAACGTTTGTTTAGCCGACACCCTCAAGTTCTTTCGGGTATGTGCTTGCTACATGAGCCGTAGTGATAGTATGGTGAGTGAGAGACTCTCTGTGTTCGAGGAGGAACCAGATTTGAACGACTGGTTTGAGGTTATTTGTGGATCTCTAATGGCCGTAATTGGAATCTTTCAACTTATCTCTCCCGGGAATTTAGTTGACCCTGATGTGATGAGATGGTTTGCAGCTGCGGTCGTCGTTTCAGGCATTGTTTGGGCAGCACATGGCCTTAAGGATATGGCTATCAAAGAAGTAAGGAAATCCATTGTTTTGTTGGAGATGAGTTCCAATCAAGGTAGTGTTGATTTTGGTTTGATAAGAGATGTCATACTCAACCCAGAAAAATATACTCAATTCCTGTTAAAAGAATACGAAAACGCTTACTCTGATGGTGTAATTACAGATGAAGAACTTCAAGAGCTAAAAACAATACAAGATGCTCTAGGGATAAGCGATGAAGAGGCATCTTCTATGGCTGTTCGCAGTGCGGTAAAATCTGCATTAGCAGATGGAAAAGTCACCGATGAGGAGAGGCAGATGATTTTAGATGCCGCTAAAGGATTATCTAAAAAAGCAATAAAAGAACTAACCTCGGCTCTTGATAGCGGTGAAATAACTAAGACGGTTGAGAAGACATTGAAGTCTTTGGAGAGTTAATTCCATTTGCTACCTTCAGACATACTGATAAAGATTGATTTTGCTTTCTTTCTGCGATTGTTTTCTGCTAATAGCCCAATTATTGTTAAGGATAAACCCGCAATTATCAATAAATAATCTGACTCGATTAAGGGTTCAGAGGGCATAACAGCATGCGATGAATATAACATTTCATGTTCAATATCTGAATCAGCAGTAATTCTAAATTCTAAATCATCACTATCGCCATCTAGCATGATTATTGCGATTAGACTGGGATAAAGATTCTCTTGCATGTACCTCCACCTATCTTCAGGAATGTCGATAGGTCTCGTGCCCCAAACAGGATCTTGCACTAATCCAATGCTCTGGGATTGCTCCATTTTTGTTTCAAATAATATGATATTTGAATTCGGTAATTCATCAACTACTAACATCGCTTCCAACATAAGTAGGTCGAGGACCAGTGTTCTAGCGGATAGTAATATGAAATTTCTTGAATGTGAATCTAGAAGGTTGTCCGACACACCAGTTGTTGATTTTTGAGCAACTTTTGCAAATATCATAGACTCTAAATCTAATTGATACATTTCAGGTATGTAGAGTTGCCAGCGACCATCATCAAGCGGCCAAGCCTCATCTGCGTTGAGTTTTATTGAGAGGGTTTCTCCATCCAACATTCCCATTGTAGAACCAACATGGATTGCTCTCGAAGAAGCAGGTGTTGAGGGGTGGGATGCGTGCCATATTTGATCCAATCTCGAATCAATTAATTCCTCGAGTGTCATCTCATTTGAAGTCTGAATATCCTCAGCAACAGACCACATAGGAGATAAAACCCCTCCGATAAGAAGTATGAAAACACCGGGCAGGAATACACCATATCTTATGGGTTTTGAAGTCGAACCCTTTCTTAATTCGATCATCAATCCGACCACAACAGCAAGACACAGAATCATGGCCATATAGCCTGATTCACCCTTTAACTCGACTGCGTTATTACTATCACCTTTCATACCAAGTCCGGGCCATTCCCAAGATTCATAATTGAATTCCTCAGGAGATGTAGGCCCAAAACTCTCGAAAGCAATCAAACCAATCCATTTGTATGGTTGGAATGAATTAAGCTTTCCGCCTATACACATGTCGTATTCGCCAGTTGGTAAAGCTCTCCATAGCCAAGTAACTTTAGTTTCTCCGTTAATAACTTCAGTAGTAAGATCGGGTGTAGGAGCCATTCTTCTGTCGGGCAATATGAGGTCAGGCCTGCCATGGTTCTGGGCAATCTCCGCTGGTACTTCTTCCCATTCAAAAGTGATCTTTAGTAATTCATGTTCAAAGACTTCAAAGGTCCAACAATCTCTATCATCTCCTACCAAGGCTCCGTAATGAACAGTATCAAAATCTGTAACAATTGGCGAAGAGTCTGAAGATGGCTCATCGATATCTCTGGATTCTATATTCTCAGACCATATCACATCCAAATTCATGAATGATGATCCCCTGAGGCTCAACTGCCAGTTTCCTGGTCTATCTACTTCAAATTGCAATAGAATTCTTATCTCTTCCCCGGGCCAAAGTAATCTATCACCGTTATGATTAATTGGTTCAGATTCAACCTTATACGGTCCAGATGATCCATCTATTGGATTATTATCTCCTTCAAATTCAATCTTAGTAGTGGATTGAGCAATTATGACGGTTACTTCTAAATCCGGTCTTGTTAGACCGATTAAATCATCCTCATACCTAAGGTCAACTTGTAATTCCTTGATTACATCAGGAATTAGAGCAATATCTGTTTGAGTTGGTGCCATTGGTAATTCTATAAACACGGTTTCTGGAGATAATGGAGATGCAGAGTTGATATTCCCCCCAACGCTAGCTTCACCTGTATGATATTCTGTCAAGTTGCAATTATACATATCCTCACAAGAGAACCACAGTTCTCCCCCACCTTCCTGTGAGTCCACAGCTGCGGAACAGAGTGGTAGAGTCAGGCTAAAACAAACCAGTAGTATGATTGTAACCCGCACATATGATTGCTAAATTATGGTGTTAATCACTGTGACGCAGTCATGGGCACATCATCAAGAGCACACTTGCAGGTTTTACACATGTATCGTCCGTTACCCTGTTTCTGTCTTGGAAACTCCTTTTTGCATTTGGGACAAACCCATAACCAAGTTGCTTTCTCACGACGAAGCATTTCTGTAAATTTAGATCCCATCTTGGATGATTTTTTACTAGGCCAAAGTTGCTCTAAAGTTCTGAATGCAGAATCATGGGCGAAGTAACCTAGAGCATGAACGAATTCGTGGTGCAATACCCATGCAGCATATGGTTTCCAATCCTCAAAAAGAAGTCTTGGGTGCAAATCCACAACGTCAACTTCGTGTATATGTTTTGGAGCCTTTACACCCCTTTTCCATCTAGTGACTCCGTGCCTCTGAGTGGCATTTTTTCTCAGAACTCCGAGTTTAACATAACTTAGTGATGTAAGTTGTTGTTTACTCCAAATATCAAAACTACTCATGACCTCAATAACAAATAATTTTAAATCCTCAAGAAATCTAATTTGCTGAACATTAGGCTTAGCCATTAAGACCACCGATGATATGCTGGGTGCCCTTCTTTTACAGCGACGAACAATCCCCTTCCAGTAGCACAAACAATATCTTCGACGGTAAGAATCATCTTGACTTCAGCCCTGTCTTTCTCAATCTCTACAATCTCTGCTTTTACCTGTAATTCTTTTCCATGAGGAGTTGGTCTTCGCAGTGAAATTGAATAATTTGCAGTAACAGTACAAGGGGGCTCATCAAGTCCTAAAAAGTCCATAATAGCTATTGCAGCAGCCCAGTTTCCATGACAATCCATTATACTTCCAATTATACCGCCGTTTATCATGCCCGGGAATGCTTGATGGTGTTCTGAGGGTATGAACTTCATCTCAAGGCCATTTTCGCATCTATGCGATTCGATCTTCAATCCATTCTCATTAGCTGGACCACAGCCAAAACAGATGGAATTTGGGGCATATTGTCTCTGAACACTCAGGCCCATGATTGCATACAAAACTAGGGGGTTGATTTTCTATTCCCTTCCATCACCTTGATGATACACCTTCAGATGGGCAAACATGGGCGGGAAGAAAAGGAAGGTTCGCGTGGCCCATGAGCTTCCTAAAGATCGGCGCTTGGCAATAAAAAAAGCGCTTGAGGAGCATGAATCCGAAGGTAGACCTGAATGGGATAGGAGTTCGGACTGGAAAGAGTTCCGTTTTATGCGAAAGCGGGTAAAAAAGGGGCACATGCGAACAATTTCAATGCCTTTACTTGACGTTGATATGGGAGACTCTTGGCCAATTCCTGTGACAATTTTACATGGTATCAGACCTGGCCCTATCGTGACAATAATAGGGGGTACTCACGGAAATGAATTGACTGGACCTAGCGCCTGCACCAATTTATTATCTAGCAAGTTTACAGGCCCAGACGGACCTCTAGATCCAAAGACTATGGCTGGGACTGTAAGGATAATTCCAGTTCTAAATTTACCAGGATACAGGGCCAAGTCAAGATATTTTCCAGATGGGAGAGATTTAAACAGAGCATTTCCTGGAATTCAAAAAGGTAGCACAACATCCAGGGTGGCCTATACAGTAACCAATAATTTGATTCACGATTCTGATATAATAATCGATTTACACAGCGCAGCAGTTGGAAGATCCAACATGCCCCAAATTAGAGGTGATTTATCTCATCCCGAATCAAATTTGTTGGCAAAGGCATTTGGAATCGAAGTTATTCTTGACAGTAGGCCTCCAAAAGGTAGTTTAAGGAAGATAGCAAATAAGTTAGATATTGCTACAATTACGTATGAAGGTGGAGGTGCAAATAGGCTTGATCAAAGCGCTGTAAAGGTGGCAGTTCATGGATGCCTGAATGTCTTAAGGTCCCTGAAAGTAATACCAAAGAACCCCACAAGGCCAAGATTTAGACTCAATGCGGGGGGCTCAAAATGGCTTAGGGCAGGAGAAGGAGGTTTGTTAGATATTTTCGTAAGTCCAGGTAGTGTAGTCATGAAAGGAGATGTTGTAGCAACTATTTCTGATCCAAGTTCTCCTGGGTTGTCAGTTGATGTCGTTGCACCAGAAGACGGGCTTATGATTTGCACAGCTACGAATCCTTTCGTAACTGCCGGAACTCCTGTTGGGCATTTCTTGCCAGTTACAAAGCATATCGATTTGCTCAA
The DNA here is from genome assembly GCA_002507425.1 of Euryarchaeota archaeon UBA53. GTDB lineage: Archaea > Thermoplasmatota > Poseidoniia > Poseidoniales > Poseidoniaceae > MGIIa-K1. The sequence continues at coordinate 12,115 of DAZU01000088.1, read as the reverse complement.
ATCACAGATCGACAATCGAAATGTATTGATAGTAAATGGTAGCGAAGGAGAGGCGATTTGGCGAGACGAAAGCGAAATGGTTGAAATCGATTTGGAAGGTGAATGGTCAGGTGGTTCAGTTGATGCTGAGTGGAATCACATCAATGCGGAAGAGACAGAGCAAGAAGATGAATCTTAATCTTTGAAATTTGCAATCGCTGAATGTATTTCCTCATCTTCCATGTTTCTTGGTTGACTCTTTGCAACCTCAAATAGGTGAGCGACAAGTTCATCGGAAGCTTCTATACCTCTACTTTCAAGCCAATAAACTATGTTTGATCTTCCTGACATGTGGCCTACCCTTATTACCTGTTCAAGTCCGAAATTACCTGCTGGTACTCCACTGTAAACTCTATCGGCCAACCAATTGTCACCCTTTCGTATAGCTTTTATAACAGCACTTGCATGAACTCCAGTACCAGTTTCAAAAGCATCTTTCCCAAACACAGGGTAGTTTCTAGGAAGGGGAACTGTAATGTATTCATTGGCCTTTTCTACATATTCATTCAATAATGATAAGTCGTTATTTATTATACCCATCAAGGATAAGTTGACCAATGTTTGGTCGATAGGGGCATTTCCTGCTCTTTCTCCAACACCTAAAGCTGTTCCATGTATCACATCAGCCCCTGCATCCACGGCTGCCAAATTATTAGCAACTCCTAATCCTCTATCTTGATGACCATGCCAGTTAACTTCGATATCTCTGCGATTATATCCACCGTCTTTGATAACTTCTTCATCTATGAATGAAAGTAATTGTGTTACGCCATTAGGTGTAACATGCCCACAGGTGTCACAGACACACAACCTATCTGCTCCTAATTCCATAGCTCGCTGATAAATCAGTTTAACATCTTCAGGCTTTGATCTTGTCGTATCTTCTGTTACAAACATAACAGGGATATCATTCTCAACTGCATATGAAACGGCTTTCTCCATTGTTGAAACCAACTTATCCATATTCCAATTTTCCGTGTATTGACGAATTGGGCTGGTTCCTAGAAAAGCACTGGCTTGAATTTGCATTTCGTGCTTAGCTTGGAGATCTACAAGTGGCTCTATGTCATTCATAAGTGTTCTAACCGCAGCACCTGGTTTGATTTTGAAATCATTCTCTGTTATGTGGGTTAGCATGGAATCTATGTGCTGAAGATGGAAGGGGCCAGCCCCTGGAAGTCCGAGATCGACTTTCTGAATTCCTAATTTTTCCATGTATGTCAAAAGCTCAATCTTACGTTCTATAGGTGGGTTTACTGCGCTTGGGCTTTGCAAACCATCTCTTAGAGTTTCATCATCAAACCAAATTTCATGGGGATGATTGGCGGAGTTCCTAGAATACTCGTAATCAATGACATTCCAATCATATATCAGATTTTTTTCGTCCATATCAACACCTCTTTGCTTACTCTCTCTTCACTCTTCAGACGTAGGTTGTGTCTTTGAACCCGTCGGATAGAAGGTCACTCTTCCTCTTCTTGATTCTCACCGTCTGTGTTCTTCTCCGTGAGTATCTCATCTGCCAATTCCATTGGCATTCTTGCACTAAATATCAATTCATCGATAAATGTTTTCTTGTCTTTTGACCTTAATTCCATCACTCTAGTACCTTTTGAGGACCTACCAGTTGTTTCCTTAGTCTGAATAGCAGATATTCTAATCACTATACCCTTTCCAGATAATAGGAAAAGTTGATCCTCAAGATTAGGGATCTGGTGTACTCTCGAGATTAGGTCTCCATCATTCAAATTCATTGTGATAACACCTTTTCCTCCTCTTCTAGTTATTCTGTAACCATCCATTTCTGTCTTTGGGTTACCCTCGTCATCATAAACTTGCTCTCCATCTCTAATAGTCAATATTTTTTCGCCCTTTCCAAGCCTGGTTCTCTTACCCATACCGTGTTTGGATAAGGTCAAAACGCTAGTATTGATGTCATTTGTCAATATCATGCCAGCTAGTTTCGCTTCACCTTCGACTTTTATTCCACGAACGCCACTCGAAACTCTGCCTTGAGTTCTAACTGATGACAATTCAAACCTACAAGCTCTGCCTAAGTTTGACACCATAACCACATCATGTTCATCTGTTCCACTTCTGACGGATACTAATTCATCACTTGCAGCAAGGTTAATGGCTTTCTTCCCGTTTCTATTTATCTTTACATAATCAGAAAGTCTACTTTTCTTAATGACTCCATTTCGAGTAGCAAATGCAAGATAGTAATTATCTGGTTCCTCGATAAGGTCCTTGCTAAGAGGAATTATAGAAACAACGGTTTCATCGTCTTTGAGTCCTAATACATTCCTGATGTGACTTCCTCTACTCGTCCTTGAACCTTGAGGTGTTTCCCACGCTTTTAGGCCATAAACCCTGCCTTCATTGTATGGAACTTCATTTCCATTTTGATCTTTTTTTGTTGCAGACCTGTTTGTAAAAATAAGTAATCTATCTTTACTAAAGCAAGTAATCAAGGTAGTTGGGAAGTCTTCATTCTTGGTCTGAACCCCTTTCATACCCTTCCCACCTCGGTTTTGCATTCTGAATGCCTCAGCAGGTAGGTGTCTGATGTAGTTATCATTAGTTAGTGTAATAACTATCGCTCTCTCTTCAATCAGGTCTTCTCTGTCCATTGATAGAGGCATAGGATCAATAAATGATCTTCGATCATCTCCGTGCTTTTCGACCACATCATTCATCTCGGAAATTAGGATTTCCAGACGTCTTGCCCGTGAGGATATAATATCTCTCAGGTCTGCTATCTTAATTTGTAACTCTTCAAATTCATTCTGAACTTTCTCCACATCGAGTTTACTCAATTGATATAATCTTCTTTCAGCTATTGCTTTTGATTGTGCTAAGGTAAAACTGAAGACAGGAATACCTGGAAAGGTCTCATTTCCTTGTAAAATTGATTCAAACTGCTCGCGACTGGAACTTCCTTTTCCCGCAGTTATGACATCATCAATCCTATCTTGAGCTTTTACAAGTCCCTCTAGTATATGTGCTCTCGCTTCTGCTTTGTCTAGGTTGTATTTTGCTCTCCTCTCGATGACAGCCTCTCTGTGAGATACATAGGTGTGAAGCATTACAGGCAATGTAAGTAAAACAGGTCTACCATCTAGAATTCCCATCATATTCGCAGAATAGGATTCTTGTAGTCTGCTAGACTTATACAACTGGTTTAGAACTGCATGTGGATCTGCATTATTTTTTACCTCAATAACAACTCTTATTCCTTCTTTTGAGGATTCGTCTCTTATATCTCTAATTCCTACAACGGTGCCTTTGGTTACTAAATCAGCAATCTGTACGAGCATATCCGCCTTCTTTACCTGGTAAGGAATCTCATGAACAATGATTTTCTTCCCGCTATTGTCATCAACGACATCGCATTTTGACCTTACATGAAATCTCCCTTTCCCATTCATGTACATGTCATATATTCCGTCTATTCCGTGTATAGATGCTCCAGTTGGAAAGTCAGGGCCTTTTACGTGTTCCATGTATTGTTCGATAGACAAATCAGGCATTCCCTTGTTTTCAACTCCTTCTTCCAATATGGTATCAACATGCAGTTTTACCGCTCCAGAAACCTCTGTAAGATTGTGAGGTGGTATTCTTGTTGCCATTCCAACAGCAATACCATCACTTCCATTCAGCAATAGATTAGGAAGTCGTGAGGGGAGAACTGTTGGCTCTTGTTCTGAATCATCAAAATTTGGTTGAAAGTCGACTGTATCCTTCTCTATGTCTTCAAGCATGTGCTTGGCTATTTTATCCAATCGACTTTCAGTATACCTCATTGCGGCAGGAGGGTCTCCATCTATCGAGCCAAAGTTTCCCTGACCATCAACTAGAGGATACCTCAATGAAAATTCTTGGGCCATCCTGACCATTGTGTCGTATATTGATTGGTCTCCGTGAGGGTGATACTTACCCATCACTTCTCCGACAGATCTTGCTGATTTGCTGAATTTTTTGTCGGATGTATGCCCGCCCTCATACATGCCGTATAGAACACGCCTGTGCACAGGTTTCAGGCCATCTCTTGCGTCTGGAAGGGCTCTTCCAATTATGACTGACATTGCATAATTTATGTAGGAATTTTTCATTTCATCATCTAATGAGCGGTTCAGTAGACTCGCATCAGGCATTCCAGTTCCAATTTCGCTCTCGTCAATATCTTCAGATGTCAAGGTTGGTCACCTCCTTTGCATGTTTTTCGATAAATGCTCTTCTATCTGGCACGTCTTCTCCCATAAGAATCTCAAATAATCTGTCAGACTCCTCGGCGTCTTTTACAGTAACTTTCAACATAGTTCTGTTTTCTGGATTCATCGTAGTGTTCCACAATTGTTCAGGATTCATTTCACCGAGACCTTTGTATCTTTGAACACCAATCTTGGCATTTGGATTATCGCCTCTCAAATCTTCAATAATGAAATCTCTCTCATCATCAGAAAATGCATATTTACTAACTCTACCTTTGGTTAGTTGGAATAATGGTGGTTGTGCAATGTAGACGTGCCCCTCTGTAATTGCGGGTCGCATAAACCTCCACAGGAATGTTAACATCAGAGTCCTAATGTGAGCTCCGTCTATGTCCGCATCAGTCATAAGAATTATTTTTGAGTACCTCAATTTTTCTGGGTTGAAAGACCCCTCATCTTCTGGATTATTCCCAACCCCTGCTCCAAGGGCTCTGACAAGAGTCTGGATTTCCTGATTTTGGAAAACCTTCACAAGATTATGTTTTTGTCTTTCAACATTCAGAATTTTACCTCTAAGTGGAAGTATGGCCTGAGTTCTTCTATCCCTGCCAGTCTTCGCAGAGCCACCTGCTGAATCTCCTTCCACAAGGTAGACTTCGCATTCAGAAGGATCTCTTGATTGGCAATCGGCCAATTTCCCAGGTAGTCCACCTCCTTCGAGAACCCCTTTTCTTCTGGTCAATTCTCTCGCCTTCTGTGCAGCTTTTCTGGCCTTAGACGCAAGCAGTGCTTTCTCAATGATAGATTTGGCAACGGACGGGTTTTCTTCAAAGAAATCACCTAATTTTTCATAAACAACAGTCTGAACGATACCCGTGACTTCTGAACTTACAAGCTTATCCTTAGTTTGAGAAGAGAACGATGGGTCGGGGTGCTTGACACTGACTATCGCTGCTAATCCTTCTCTAACATCATCACCAGAAAGGGCCTCTCCTTTCAGCATGTTTCTCTTTTTAGCGTATGAATTTAGACAACTTGTTAGGGCTGTGCGTAAACCTGACAAGTGTGTCCCACCATCTTTGTTTCTGATTATATTTGTGTAGCATCTTATTGATTCACTAAATGCATTTGACCATTGTAGTGCAAGGTCAACACTTACAGGTCCTTTTTCGATTTCTTTGTGCCCAGTAATTTGTATTACTTCATTATGCAATATCTCTCTTCCAGAATTAATTTGTGAAACATATTCACTCAACCCTCCTTCATAGTGGTGTATACTTACATGTTGATCATCAGAGCGATTATCGGATATTTGTATCTTTAATCCAGCGTTCAAGAAGGATGTTTCCTTTAACCTAGTGTCAATTTGGTCAAAATCAAATTCCGTTATATTTGTAAAAATATTAAGATCTGGTTTGAATACTATCAAAGTTCCAGTATCTGTGCAATCTCCTATTTCTCCCAGTGGTTTGACTGGTACTCCTGCCTCATACCTTTGATTGTAAACCACGCCGTCACGATGTATGGTCACTTCCATCCATTCCGATACGGCATTCACTGCTGAAACCCCAACTCCATGCAGGCCACCAGAGACCTTGTATGAACTATTGTCGAATTTTCCGCCTGCGTGAAGTTTTGTCATTATGACCTCTGCTGCCGAAATTCCAAATTCCTCATGTTTGCCGACTGGTATTCCTCTACCATAGTCTCTAACACAAAGAGATCCATCAGGGTTCAGTTCGACTTCTATGAGGTCAGTATGACCAGCTAGATGTTCATCGACTGAATTATCCACAACTTCCCATATGCAATGGTGTAATGCAGACCCATCATGCGGATCTCCAAGATACATCCCTGGTCGCTTTCTTACTGCTTCCAGTCCTTCCAAAACCTGTATACTCTGTGCGCTGTAATCCTCTGACATTATCTCACCTATGTGATCAACTTTTTGAGATATAATTGCCTATGCCATTATAACATTTTTTTGATAAAGATTTAACAAAAATGGTTCATATAATTTTGTCAAAAAAATACATCAAAATCCGCCCACATCGGGACTTTTTTGTAGGCCTCATCCCCTTGCGTTTAACCCATGCAAGAGGGGGTATATGAACATCTTGATAGTTCTTCAAGATAGGCACCTATTTAGATTGAAAATATAACATACTGTGACAGGAAATAGGCAATTATGGGGAGTTGATATTTCCTCTATACATAGCAATTTTTAATGAAGTATGAGAATTCGGGAATTACATGGCAGACCCAAAAGTTTGTGTTGCCCTTGATGGCACCACCGTCGAAGAGATGATTGATGAAGCTGCCAGAGCAAGTTTGGCTGGCGCAGATATAGTCGAGGTAAGATTTGACCGCCTCTACCTAATAAAACCAGATCCGACCATTGCTGATGAAGAGGAAGGCGAGATAGTTGAGCTACCATCGGAAATTGACTGGGACACAGAAGACATGTCTTTTGTAGACGTTGATTCATCAATATCCTCTCTCAAGGAAGGTTTGCCTCTCCCAGTTATATTTACTGTAAGACCAGTCTCAGAGGGTGGGTTTTTCCCAGGTGCAGAAGAAGATAGGATAACTATACTGAAAAAAGCTATCGAGTCTGAAGTTTCATATGTCGACTTAGAGTTATCAATTGAAAAATCTAACAGGGAAAAATTGTTTAATTATGCTAGAGAAATAGGCTGCAAAATAATCGCATCAAAACATGATATTAACGGAGTCCCTGATGCAGATAACATTGCATCAATCGTCAGAGATAATCAGGAATATGGAGACATTGTCAAATTTTCCGGGACCGCACAAAACCATTCTGATGCTCTTCAAATTATAGAGGCAGCAATGTCTCTGAAGGGAGAAGGGCTGAAGCATAGCCTGATGGCAGTAAACGGAGGAGGAGACTGGCCTAGATTACATGCACCAATGCTGGACCAAAGCTTGGTATATGCCACAATGAAGAATGAATTCAGAATTTCAGACAAGGGACTCATTAACGTAAGAGACTTGAGAGATGCGTGGGCACTTCTTGAATACTAATTCGTTATTTTTTTTCAAGTGTAGGAACCATAGCACTTTTGTTTTGTTGTTCCAATGTTACCATCGTTAATCCTGAATTCATATATCGTTTATTCATTACAACTGGGATAAACACAGTGGCGATCATTACCCCACAACAAACAACCGAGACTGTCCAGTTAGGTAGCACAGTGCCGCGTTCAACTGTCACTACTTGCACGAAGGCTCTTATTTCAGTTTCAGGAACAGCATCATTCGTATGTGAGTTGTTTGTGTTATCAATAACTATGTTGAAATATTGCACACTGCTCTCTCCGAATAGACCACTACTTACCTCTGGCCCGTCTAGTGAAACAGAGAAGGATACCTCTGTAATTTCTTCATATTGGTGAACATCTCTAAAGGAATGCCATCCAACAACTGTGAAACTTCTCCATTCGGGAGATACCTCATTTGTTGGGTCGTCATCGTCATTGTCCCAGCTCCACGCTCCATGGGCGACATCATATGCTGCAGTGTATCTGTCATACTGTGTGTCGGTCATAAGGTAAACATCAGCACTTGGTTTGATTGTTTGGTTTAATGAATCGATTGTGACACATACTGTTGTTCTTCTTTCATAATCTAAATTCACCCTTAAGGTTCCAACAGCATCATTACCTATATCCAATTGGGTACTGAAGTCATTTCTCAGTAGATTAAGATCGTTTCCCGGCTCCCAAGTCATCCATGTCTCCTCAGGTCCATCATAATCAGTAGTCACAATTCTTTCGTCATCGTCATCTCTGTCCCTATCCCCTCTTCTTCCTCTATCATCGTCTGAATAATCATTATCCATGTCGAAAACAGTTGGGATTTTTGCTAATCTTTCTACGGATTCATTCCATTCAGTTGGTTTGAACTCGCCATTGTCACAATTTGAATTCGCTTGAGCATTAGAAACTGGGCTGTAATCGGTCGGAGCATGCATAGAGAGAATGAAAATCGTAAGTAGGAAAAACGACACCCTAGGCGACACGCAAATCACTTCTCATAACCATGACCGTTGATGAAGGTTAATCGGTTTTACCCTATCTTCTCCTTCTCAGTGGTCTTACATAACCAGATGAGTCATTTCTACGCTCATCCTTCGAAAGTATTCCAGGAGCGGGAGGCGGTGAGTGGTGGTCCATGCCCAATATTCCACCATATGACTGCACTTCATCAACTTCATAGACAGCTGCAGCTTGCTCCGCTTCTTCCTCAACATCTGTGGGACTACGCATTACGGCCCACCCAAGAATTAACACTGCGACAATCAAAATTAGAAATACGATAGATTCTCCGCTTGCATCAATTACCCATTCCTTCCAATCTTGGACAGAGAAATCAGAGAGACTAGGCTCAGCATCTTTTTGTGCTAATATGGTCAGCTCGCCGACTTTGGTTACGCATACACCCATAGAATCACAAACACGAATCTTGAACGTCTTGACTCCTGGTGTGTCCCAGCTATGCAAAATCTCTGCTTTGTTGTTCTCTATCCAATCATCATCTGTAATGTTGCCGTCATCTATTCCGTCAGTATCAAGATCAAGTTCCCAACTAACGTTGAAATAACTCTCGATGGTTGTATTGCGGTCTGTGTGCGAGCCATCGTTGATTTTATCATCACGATAGTAGGTGTATTCCCCAGTTGTTTCTGTATCTGTTATATTTGCGCTTATCTGTATTGACTCCCCAACGTAGATTTCATCCTTGAAAATAAATTCATCTATTGTTGGAGGCTCGTTTACAATCACACTGAAGGTCTGTCTTGTAACATCTCCTGTAAGGTATGCATCTCTTACAGTTAGTGTTACTTTGTAAGTCCCGGGAAGGTCGTATGAATGCCACGGAGAGGGTTCATGAGAAATCGGTGTAGCATCACCAAAATCCCATGTATATTCTACAATTCCATTCCAGTTTGAATTATTAGATTCAAGTGGTACGAACCTTCCAAGGAATATTCGATCTCCATCCCTTGTACCATATGAGTCAAAGAAAAGTATCTGATTTGGGTTAGTATATATATTTCCATTATCGTCAAAAGTGTGGCTGTAATCGAAAGTTGCTCCAAGTGAAAGAGGCGTGTTGTCAAAGACAAACTCTCCTTGATAAATGACATCCACGATTTTTACATCGATAATAGGCTTAGGGTTTTTGATGCGAATTGATAGGGTTCTAGGCTCGCCTTCTACACCATCTTCATCAGTAACAGTTAATTGAACAGTATGATCTCCGGGCAATGTAAAGTTATGGACTACTAAGGAATTGTTATATTCACTACCATCCGAAAAAACCCATCGGAATGACAAATCTGTTGAATCACCAACCATCCCGTCTGGGTCATAACTGTCTCTGCCATTAAATGTGTAAGCAACATCGACCTGCCCGTCTGTGATTCTAAAGTCGATAAGAGGGTTACCTGCTGAGCTTGAATCTCTAACATTAAATTGAGCAATAGGTAGTTGATTGAGAACGTTAACTCGAACTTGAGTACTAACAGTGGCTCCGTCGTTATCTGTGACAGTTAGGTTTACAATTTTCAATCCAGATGAAGACCAAGCAACCGTTGGATTTCTTTCGTTACTAACCGTTTCAACGAAAATTTTCGTACGGTCTATAACACCACCATCCAAATTTACACCTTCTTCAAACTCCCAAATCCAGTTTACAAGATCACCATCCACATCTTCAAATATGTCGGGCAAAATTATCGGAGTCAAGGTTTCTGTTGACAGTGTATCGCTGAAAATTTGCCCTGGCTCTCTGTTATTGACTATGATATCAATTACTTTTGTGGCAGAATTCACTCCATCACTAACAGTTAGGCTTAGCTGGTAAGTAGTAACTGCTGTATCACCGTCTGCCCATCTGTAATATGCGTTAGAAGAACCCTTACCCCCTTCAATAGAACCATCACCCCAATCCCAAGTAAAAATTAGGTGAGTGTTTGGCACATTGTCGGTTGTTCGGTCTGCGCTAAACTGAACAAATTGGCCAGTTAAAATTGAAACGTTGTTAGTAATTACTTGTCCACTTACAGAGACAATCGGGATTGGCTGTGTGTTGTCTGTGACATTTATCTGTTTTACATCTGATGATGACCAAGTACCTCCTTGATCCATTACCCTTAGAGATGCGTTGTAATTCCCGACCTCCAAATATGGTCTTACTGGACTTTTTAGAGACGATGTGTTTCCGTCACCAAAGTCCCAAGCATAAGCCACAGGGTCATCAAGATATGGGAGTGTATTGTTCTCAAGAGACAACCCCCATGCGTCGAATCCATTGCCATTAAATTGAACATTGTCCCATGTTTGTACTTCCACAGGCGATAGACTTGCATTTGACGAAGGTTGCATGTTGTCTAGGAACTGAGCACCAGTTTGAGCGGTATCTATTACGTCCCCTAGCATGTCTTTCATTGTTAGGTGGAAAGTATGAATTTCACTGCTCTTTGCAGTGTAATAGAACTTTGTCGGTACATTCACACCTCCACCTGCTTGAATACGAGTATTCATGGTGTCTAAGATTACACCTGAAGAGTTTTTAACTTGAATCTCTATGTCAAGGTCTTCGAAGAATGCGTTTGAAAGTACGTTAAATTCAACTTCTGCAGTATCTATGAGGGTATCACCATCTCTATCAGCAACTGTTGTCGAGTTGATGCTGAGAGTTGCTGGAGATGTTATTCTGGCCGCTTCGACATCAATAACAGCTTGTGGGTATGAACTGCCACATGAGGTAAAATCACAATCCCCCTGATTTGATGCATACCATGTAATTGCCCATATTTCATCTGTTATGTTTCCAAACCCGGGAACTAATGCAGTTCCAACAGCGCCGTTGAAGTTTATATCAGATCTTGTGTATATTCCGTCGGAAGCTGACCTACTCATTATGACTCCGTCTATTCCGGGGACATCACCTGTAAATCTCATTGTTAGCGGTGCAGGAGCAGCATTACCGGGTGTAAACTTGAACACCTGAACTCCCCAGCCTTCTACGGAATTTCCGGTTGAAGACCATGGGCCTAACCAGTCACTATTCGTGTCAGCTGGTTGGATCCTGCAAAAATCTGAAGACCCGCAAGCGGGGGTCAAGTAAAGATTTGACATACCATAGATGCCTTGTTCGCTATCAAGTGTTGATGCTATTGTAAAGTTCGTATAAATGTCGATAAAGTCTCTACCTATTACTCCGGGAGTGGCTCCTATTGGGTTTCTAGCCAAATCTTCAATTCCTGATGCTCCAGTAGATGTATCTTGGGCAAGTTTGCGAATTGCAGGGCCACCACCAAGATGGTCAGCAAGGTATAGTAGAAATATGAAACCTCCACCATAATCTGCGATTCTTTGATTCCACCATCTAACTGAATAGTAACTTGCAGTAGTCCAAGCATTTACGTGTCCATATAGAGTAGAAGACCCTCCGAAACAGAGGAATGCTGCCATGTCTGCTGCACCTTCATCAATCCAAAAATTTTCATATGGATCTAAAGCATTGTGCATCAAGTGTTGTAGTTCATGCGCAAGAATTACTTTCGACCATGATAAGGGTGCGTCGTCTATGTCAATGTAAATAACTTCACGGGACGAGGACATTCCTGGATTAAAAAGCCCACCTACGTTGTATGCACCATCAATTGGATAAATCACAATCTCGATTTGGCAATTATTATCAACATCAGGAGCAGCTATTCCTCTGCCGTCAAAGTAATCTTTTCCAAAGTATGTCATAAGAGTAGGATAAACAGTTGAGTCCCATGTGCTGGCCCAATTATTTAGGATGGTTGAAGATAATGTTCTCCC
>DAZU01000075.1 GCA_002507425.1 Euryarchaeota archaeon UBA53 | reverse complement strand
CCTGAAAAGCAGGTTTCTACAACACCAGTAGTAGTCGCCGCACCGGGAGCTCGACCCCTAGCCTCGCCAGCAGTGCGACAAAGAGCTCGCGAAAGTGGGATTGACCTTGCAGGAGTTTCCGGTAGCGGTCCAGCCGGTAGAATTACCCATTCTGATCTCGAGGCTTGGAAAGATGCAGGTAGCCCTATCGCAGCTTCAGGGCCTTCTAGAGTATCAAGGACTGGAACAACTGAGGTGCCTGTTATTGGTTTGAGAAGGAAAATCTCAGAGAGCATGACTGAATCCTACACTACAATTCCTCATTTTTCTTACTTCGAGGAAGTTGACATAACGCAACTCGAGGAACTTAGAGTCCATCTTAACTCAACAAAATTAGAACAGCAACCAAAGCTAACATACCTTCCTTTCATAATGCAGGCTCTGGTGAAGGCACTAGGAGAAAATCCTGTTTGCAATGCACTTTTTGACGATGAAAAGGGTGTTGTTACAAGGCATGAAGCGATACATCTTGGAATTGCAACTCAAACTGACAGAGGTCTTTACGTTCCTGTTGTTAAGCACGTTGAGGCCCTGGACGTCTGGCAGTCTGCTTCTGAAATGCAGAGAGTAAGTAAAGCAGCAAGAGATGGGACTGCAGGTTTAGATGAGTTAACAGGTTCAACCTTCACAATAACTAGTTTGGGAAGGATGGGAGGACTTGGTGCAACACCTATCATTAACAAACCTGAAGTTGGTATCTTAGGAGTACACAATGCGGTAGACACCCCTGTTGTTAAAAATGGACAAATCGTAATCCGTAAAATGCTAAGATTATCGTCATCATGGGATCACAGGGTTGTAGATGGATGGGATGGTGCTGTGCTAGTGCAGAGATTGAAGACACTCCTGGAAAACCCTGCAACAATATTCATGTGAGTTGGTGAGATGAAAACAAGAAAGTGCAAGGTATTGGTGGTCGGGGCAGGCCCAGGTGGTTATGTAGCCGCGATTCGCTCAGCCCAATTGGGAATGGACACTGTTATTATCGAAGGTGAAAGAGCAGGAGGAACTTGCTTAATCCGTGGTTGTATACCTTCTAAAGCGTTGATTCATGCAGCTCACAAATTTCACGACCTAGCAAAACATGCAAAAAAAGGAGGACACATGGGGATTTCAATTCCTGGACCTGCTGAGCTGAAAATGTCTCAACTAAAAGGTTGGAAAGATAACATAGTCGACAAATTGAATAAGGGAGTTGAGCACTTATTGAAGAATTGTGGTGCTGAATTGATAACAGGTTGGGCTGAGTTTAAGGATGCCAAAACTGTAATTGTTGGTGATACTCAAATCGAAGCTGAAAATGTGATACTAGCAAACGGAAGTGTTCCGATAGAATTACCTTTCATGAAGTATGGTGATGGTGTCATATCCAGTAGAGAAGCACTCGATATAGATGAGAAACTGGAACATTTGGTAGTTGTGGGAGGAGGCTATATTGGCCTTGAATTAGGAATTACACACAAGATGTTAGGATCAGAGGTCACTATAATTGAGGCAATGGATAGCGTTTTACCAATATTTGACAAAGAATTAAGGAGACCTCTAGAGCTATTTATGAAGAAAAACAAAATCAAAGTTAATACTGGTGTATTTGCAAAAGGTGTAGAAAAGCTGGATAATGGTAAACTTAAATTAAATTTCATTGACAAGAAAGAAGTAGAAGACGAGTCAAAGATGCAATCTATAGAAGCAGACCGTGTTTTAGTTACAGTTGGAAGAAGACCGAGAAGCGATGGACTTGCGCCTACTGGTGTCGCCTTGGATGAGAGAGGTTTTGTAAAAGTTAACGATCAGTGCAAAACCAATATGAAAGGAGTATATGCAATAGGTGATGTTGCCAACCTTGGTGAGATGTTGGCACATGTGGCATCTTTCCAAGGAGAGATGGTTGCAGAAATTATTGCAGGACATAACCGAGCATACAATCCAGTTGCTGTTCCAGCAATCGTGTTTACAGAACCAGAAGTAGTCTCGGTCGGAATGTCGCCTGAAGAAGCTAAAGAAGCTGGACATCCTGTAATCACTGGTAAATTCCCACTCGCTGCAAATGGTCGGTCACTCACTCAAGAAGCAGAGAAAACCGGTGGTTTTGTTAGAGTAGTTGCAAGAGAGGACGACCATAGAATTCTGGGCGTACAAGCTGTGGGGACACACGTAAGCGAACTAGTTGGCGAATGGACATTAGCGCTTGAAATGGGAGCTTTGTTAGAGGATATCGCTGGCACGATTCATGCTCACCCAACAATGACAGAAATGACTCACGAAGCTGTTCTAGCAACATTGGGTCATGCTATACACATTGCTTAATCTTTAATCGCAGCAACTGTCCTCAACTGCATCTTGTGCACAGAAACAGGTTTTCGCAGGAACGATATCAGCCCTGGAGCTTCGCTCATTGAATAGCGCGGTTACTCTCTCAAGTTCACCACTGTTGTCGCCCTTAGTTTCTAGACACAATTTCAACCCTAATAGTCCCCACATGTTATCCTTCCACAATTTTATATCTTCACGATATACTTGCTCGGCCTCTTCAACATGGCCTTGTTCAAGTAGCAAAGCACCGAGTATGTGACGAACTGGTTGCATTTGACCCCATGGCTCGTTATATGCTAGGTTAAGGGAAAGATCAACACCTCGTCTAAGCTCGTTAAATGCAGCTGTAAAGTCATATTCGTTGCCGTTTGCTTTTGCTAAAAATTGTCTGCGGTATTCAATTTCAGCTTCGAGTATTGAAGCATTGACATTCAATATCGAAGGCCCTTCTGCGGGGTCTTGATACATGAAATTGTTGTGAAGCATCCTTCCTGCAAGTGCAGGGTTTTCAAGTGCCTGCTTGAACAAAACCTGTTCTGCTTCTGCCTCAGGAACCTTTCCTAGTGATGCATATGCTACACCACGAGCATAATGTTGTGTTGCGATTGTAGCTGGGAAAACATCCTTGTCATCATACATTGGTTCTGATAAGATTTCATCCCACTTTCCGAATCTTACCATCACATGCCACGGCATTGTCACGTAAGACTCAAGGAATATTGCACCCATTGGAATGATTCCTGCTAGCATAAATTGAGCACCTGAATTTGCATCACCTGCAGGTAATGTGTCAACTGCTTTTCTTGCATATTTTAGGGCGGTTTCATATTGGCCATCAAACATTGCACACCACACAACGAAGTGGTGGTTGTGCATTCTGTAAAATTTGTAAAATTGGGATTCGTTACCTGTCAATTCTACATACCGATCGTCAGCTTCAACTGCTGCGATATTACAGTCGATCGCCTCTTTCCACTGTCCAACCCATGCGTCGATGTGAGATGGCATGTGCACTAGATGCCCAAGACCGGGCATGCGAGTGCGCAACACATCTGCTGCAGGCAGAGCCTTTTCAGGGAAAGGAGATAACTCCAGAGCGTGACAGTATAAGTGACACAATGCAGGGTGTATCTTGGCTTCATCACTGCTTTCAAATGCGTCTTCCATTATTTTTACAAGTAGCAAAGTATTGTCATCAGCAGGAGTTATTTCTCCCGTTGCTGTGTTCTTATCCCAAAGTTGCCATGCCTTCAGATTCATTAGAGCCTCGACATAGATAGCAGTTACATCCAAATTGCCACTATATTTCTCATATAGAGGTTTCATCGCTTCTGCAAATGCAACATTTAGTTCTGGACTGTTTCCCATGTTCAATACCGATGGGTCAGCAGCGTCACGTGCTTCAGCAGAGTGACGCTTTGAAAGTGCAACAATCAAATCTTGCTCTAATTCTGTGCAATGACCCATTACTGTGATGGCCTGCTGGATTGCATCGTGTCCCGAGCCTAAACCTGGAGACCAGTTGTAATTCGATGAGACGCAATATGCTATTCCCCACCAAGCCATTGCGCAGTTAGGATCTAGTTCTGTACACTTCATAAAGCACGCAATTGCTTGCTCATGGTTGTAATTTAACATGTGTCCAAATGCTTCAACATACATTTTCCTAGCTTCATCGCTATCGCAGGTAATCTGTGTTGCAAAGAAATAGTTTGTCGGGCTTCCAAAGTCATAGTCTACTGGGGCTAATTCCATAAAGGCAGATATCAGTGATGGAATATAAATTAAGCGTTATTTTTAATGCATTTAGAATAACAAATGTCGCTAGAACTCTTATTTTTCAACAAACAGTCAATGCAACAATTTAGATTCCAAAGGCTGATTATTTGATTATTTCCGCTGCTTTTCTAACCATGTATGGGATATATCCTAGCATGAAGAAGAAATAAGCAAATGCTCCTAGGTAAGTTAGCGCATTAATCTCATACTTGAAGCCAATGGCAGTCATAACTGACATTAATACAATTACAATTGAAGATTCGATAAATCCTGCGATAGAAGTCTTCCAAGAATCGACATAGCTAAACTTACTTGCATCCCATCTACCATCCTTCAGTGCTTTACCAACTGGGTATATGATCATTTGACCGTATGCTATTATTGTAAGGACTAATGCTACCATTATGATTAACAGTCCTACTAAAGCATCTCCACTATCAAGCGCTAAGTAGAACGAAGAACCCCAAAGAATGGTTAGAATTATCATAGAGACAATCCAACCACCGAGAGCTATAATCCCATATTTGAAAACACTCAGTGCAGATGACAGATTTATTGCTGCTTTCATACCTTGAGGGCTTGTTGTTACAATTACAGGTTGAAGATTTTGTTGTGGCAATACTTGAGGAAGTTGATTAACCGGGGTTTCTTGTTGAACCATCGGTTCGATTGTGCTTACTTCCTCAGCGACCGCTCCGGTTGTAATGGGTGGTTGCTCCGCAATTTGGGGTTGTGACGGTTGACTATCAACCGGTAACCACTCTGTTCCGTTCCACATGTAATTTCCGTCTTCGCTAAGTTGCATATCGTTAGCCAACACAACAGGACATATAAATTCGGCCACGCTGGTATTGGAACTTTTTTACTGCATTAATCTATCATGAGCCACAACTTAAACAATCATCTGGATTATCAATAGAGCAAGATATGGCTTCCAAACTAGTAACCTCTTCTGCCCGATTCGCCAATCCACCAACTGTTTCATCGTTAGCAGCCTTTTGTTCAACTGTAAATTGTATTGCATCAGCAGCAGCTTTGGTCCTCAAATAATACATTCCAGTCTTGAGCCCTTTTTTCCATCCGTAGAAATGCATAGAGGAAACTTTAGCAGGTGTTGCGTCAATCATGTGAATGTTCAGTGATTGACTTTGGTCTATGTAAGCACCTCTATCTGCCGCCATGTCAATAACATGTTTCTGCTTTATTTCCCATGTAGTTTTATACAAATCTTTGAGGTCCTGAGGTATTCCCTGTATCATTTGAATACTACCCTTGTGTCGCAAGATTTCATCTTTCATACCAAGAGACCACAAATTTCTGTCAATCAAATCAGTGACTAGATGTTTGTTCAAAACTATGAACTCTCCAGATAGAGTCCTTCTGACATATAAATTGGATGTAAATGCTTCAAAGCACTCATTGTTACCTAATATTTGACTTGTTGATGCTGTTGGCATAGGCGCCAAGAGAAGGGAATTTCTCAGGCCATGTTCAACGACATCCTTCCTTAAAGTGTCCCAGTCCCAGCGACCAGAATGTTCCTTCATGCCCCACAAATCTGGTTGCAGTATTCCTTTGCTTGCGGGTGATCCAGCGAAGCTTGAATATGGTCCATGTTCCTTTGAAGCCTCCATACTTGCAGTGCATGCAGCGTAGTAAATTGTTTCAAATATCTCTCTGTTAACCTGATGAGCCTGCTCAGATTCAAATGGCAACTTTAGCATGGCGAAAGTATCAGCCAATCCTTGAACTCCTAATCCAATAGGTCTGTGCCTCATATTAGAATTTCTAGCCTCTTCGACTGGATAAAAATTGACATCGATAACTCTATTCAGGTTGCCGGTTGCGTGATAAGTGACATCGAATAGTTTTTGATGGTCGAATTCTCCTTTTTCTTTGTTAACAAATTTTGGTAATGCGATTGATGCTAGGTTGCAAACCGCTACCTCGTCTGGAGCTGTGTATTCCAGAATCTCTGTGCAGAGGTTTGAAGATCTAATAGTACCAAGATTTTTCTGATTGGATTTCTCATTACATGCGTCTTTGTATAGCATGTATGGGGTGCCTGTCTCAATTTGAGCTTGAGTTATTGCATCCCACAATTCCCTAGCTTTGATAGTCTTTCTTGCTCTTCCTTCTTCCTCATACTTATTGTATAATTCGCGGAACTCCTGGCCATAAACATCATGTAAATCGGGACATTCGTTTGGACAGAATAGCGACCATTCTCCACCTGATTCAACTCGCTCCATGAATAGATCTGGTGTCCACAATGCGTAGAATAAATCTCTAGCTCTCATTTCCTCTTTTCCGTGATTTTTCCTCAAATCAAGAAACTCGAATATATCTGGATGCCATGGTTCAAGATATATTGCAATGCTGCCTTTTCGCTTGCCCCCTCCCTGGTCTACATACCTTGCTGTATCGTTGAATACTCTAAGCATTGGAACTAAACCATTTGAGTAGCCGTTCGTTCCTTTAATGTAGGAGCCTTTTGACCTGACTTGATGAATTGATAGACCAATTCCTCCAGCGGATTTTGAGATTCTTGCGCATTGCTTTAGAGTATCATAAATTCCGTCGAGGGAATCATCTTTCATAGTGAGCAAGAAACATGACGACATCTGAGGTTTTGGAGTTCCAGAATTAAATAGAGTTGGTGTTGCATGTGTAAACCAACCTTCGCTCATTAAATCATAAGTTTTCAGAGCATTTTCAATATCACCATGGTGAATACCTACTGAAACTCTCATGAGCATGTGCTGCGGGCGTTCGACTACTTCGCCGTCTAACCGCAGTAAGTATGATCTTTCCAGGGTTTTAAATCCAAAATAATCATAATTGTGATCTCTATTATAATCAATATGTGCATTTAATACCTCTTTATTCTTCATTATAATTTCATATATATCTTCAGAGATTAATGGAGCAAATTTGCCAGATTCTGGGTCCGTGTAGTTTCTCAAGTCATGAATTACTTCGCTAAATACATCTTTTGTTGAACGGTGGAGATTGTCAACGCAAATTCTTGCAGCTAGCTTAGAGTAATCTGGGTGCTGTGCTGCAAGAGAGGCTGCTGTTTCAGCTGCTAGTTCATCAAGCTCAGCAGTCGTAACACCATCGTAAAGGCCTTCAATGACGAGTTTTGTAAGTATCCCGGGATCTACCCAGTCTTTGTTCAAGTCGTGAGATAATTTAACCAACTTTTCCTGTATGGCGTCAAATCTTACATCCTCTTTTTCTCCATTTCTCTTGATAACTTGTAGACCCATAAATATACCTCCAAAGCCGACTTACGCTGCCATCAACTAGTGACGGCATTTTGCGATATGTCTAGAAATCCTCCTCAAGTGAGAATTTCTGCTGGACTGCACCAAGGCTTGATGATCCCATAACCCCTGCTTTTTGATATTCGCCGACTCTCTTCTCAAAGAAGTTAGTCTTTCCTTGCATTGATATCATCTCCATCCATGGGAATGGGTTTTCTGCATTGTAAAGTTTACTAACTCCAAAAGCAACGAGAAGTCTGTCTGCTACGAACTGGATGTATTGCTTCATTAGTTCAGCATTCATTCCAATTAGGGAAACTGGAAGTGCGCTGGTTACGAATTCTATCTCAATTTCGACAGCTTCAGAGATTATCTGACGTATTTTCATCTCGCCAGCTCCTCGAACAAGTTGAGAGTGTAGTAGGCAAGCAAAGTCGCAGTGTAGACCCTCATCACGGCTAATCAGTTCATTTGAGAATGTTAGTCCTGGCATCAAACCTCGCTTCTTGAGCCAGAATATAGCACAAAATGAGCCGGAGAAGAAGATTCCTTCAACCGCAGCGAAAGCTACCAACCTCTCTGCGAAAGATGCACGCTTTTGGTCAAGCCACCGAAGGGCCCAATTTCCTTTCTTCTCAACAGATGGCACAGTTTCAAGCGCCTTGAACAGGTGATCTTTTTCTGCGGGGTCTTTGATGTAAGTATCGATTAGGAGAGAGTATGTCTCTGCGTGGATATTCTCCATCATTATTTGGAATCCATAGAAAGTCCTAGCCTCTGCCCATTGCACCTCATTGGCAAAATTGACCACAAGGTTCTCGTTAACAATACCATCAGAAGCCGCAAAGAATGCCAAAACGTGTTTTAGGAAATGTTGTTCGTTGTCACTTAGAGATTCCCAATCTTTTGCATCCTCTGCTAAGTCAATCTCTTCAGCAGTCCAAAAAGATGCAGCGTGCATCTTATACATCTCCCAAATTTCTGAATGCTCTATGGGGAACAATACGAATCTCTCCAATGTCTCTTCAAGCATTGGTTCAATGAATTCTGATGATAGGTCTAAGTCGAAGCCGTCTTTTTGTTGTGATTCTGGTTGCATGTTGTATCCCCCTCTTATTTGTCCCTGTTGGATTTTGCTTGCCGTCGAAACGAGCCTATAATATTCACTAATATTCTTGGGTGTAAAACTATCAAATGTGAGGTCGTTTCTCAAGGTCAGGAGTTTATGTTTTTATGGCACAGGTTTATGAGATATTCTACGTGAAATCAGTAAAATCGAACAACGGAAAGAAGACGAATAACACAAACGATTGATAGCCTTCGCTGGTTACATAACTTCATGCAAGCTAAGGTTGAGGTGTTTTTTGCTAAACTACATCCAGATGCATCAACTCCGACCAGAGGATCAAAATCAGCAGCTGGCTGGGATTTGTGTGCTCTTGAGGATACAGAGGTCATGAAAAATAAATCAACCAAAATTCGAACAGGAATCGCAATAGCAATCCCTGAAGGGTGGGAGGGGCAAATTCGCTCAAGGTCATCATTAGGGGCTAAGGGTATGATAATGCCCAATGGTATTGGAACAATAGATTCAGATTATCGGGGTGAATTGCTTGTTTTGGCAACATGGATAGGTGATGGGTTGTCGATAAAATTGCAAAAAGGCGAAAGAATTGCTCAACTAGTGATCTCCCAAATACCCGAAACCAATTTCACAGAGAAGAACTTTGATGACTTGAGTAAGACTGATAGAGGGACCGGCGGTTTTGGAAGTAGTGGCAGATTTTAAGAGGGTTTAATTTGCGGTTAGTGGATATTTTAGAACTTGGAATCAAACCTCACAAGGAGGTTGATGAGTTAATGAGAAATCTACAAAGTAAGAGAATCTGTGATGAAATCAATGATACATTGCTGATATGTGAACACAAAGAGATAGTCACTGTCGGACCAAGAGCAAGAAACGATGGAATCAAAGCTCCTGATGATTACAAAACAGCAGATGTCGACAGAGGAGGAGGACTAACATGGCACGGTCCCGGTCAATTAGTGATATATCCAGTCTTTAAGTGGAATCTAGATGGAGAATCCAACGTTCAAAAGATAATTCAAAAATTAGAAGAGTGGGTAATACAGTCTTTATTGAGCTTGAACATATCTTGTGGAAGAGATGATAGAATGCAGGGAGTGTGGTGCGGTGAAAGTAAATTTTGCTCAATAGGTCTATCCTTTCTGAGATGGACAAGTCGTCATGGGCTGACAATAAATTACGATACTCCTCCCGGCCGGGTAGAGATGGTTAGCGGATGTGGCTTAGGTCAAGATACAACAACCAGTCTTTCTGCGCTTGGATATCATCTCACTAAGGAATCTATTGTTTCGAAACTTATTTCAAACCTACACATTTTATCAAGAAAAACTATCAATTGATGCGTGTGCTATCCAAAAACTGATACTCGTAGTAAATAAAGACGGAAATATTCCACTGAATAAGGTTACAGCAATTGACATAACTTGATAGATGATTCCCTCCAACGTGTAAGCAATGGGAGAAGTTGTCCTGGTAATATCTGGTGCATCTGGGGCTGCATACGGTGTAAGATTAGCAGAAATCCTAGGAAAGGATGTGAGGCTGGTTGTCACCGACTCAGGTCGATTAACTATGACTCATGAGTGCGATGGTTTAACCCCTGAAGCATTGGTTGAAAAAACCGGTGCTATACTTGAAAATAACAAAGATATAGGCGCCAAATCAGCATCAGGTTCAGCCCCAATAGACGCAGTAATTATTTGCCCTTGTAGTGGAACTACAATAGGGAAACTTGCAGCTGGTATCGGAGATAACCTTGCAACAAGATCTGCTATTGTTGCTATGAAGGAGAGGAGGAAACTAATCATCGTCCCTAGAGAGGCCCCATATGCAACGGTTCACTTGGAGAACATGGCCAAACTATCAGGATGGGGGGTAACAGTTATTCCTGCCTCCCCCGGATTTTACAATCTACCAAAAACTATGGATGATTTGATTGACTTCGTTGTTTCACGAATCCTCGACCACCTTGACAGAGAAAATAATCTGACCAAGCGCTGGACAGGAGATGAACTTAAATGAGCGAAGGCGAAATAATTTCAGCCGAAATTGCCGATGATTTGGTAGGGTCAAAACGGCCCTCTATTTTCAAGTCAGGTAGTAAAAAAATGACCGCAGCAGTAATACTGACTCTAATTTTTATCTCCTCAACAACACTTTACTTTGTCCTAGAAGAAGAAAGTGTAAATTATGGTAAATCGATGACTTTCGATCAACAACGAACGAGATCTTTTGCTGAGGATTTAGTTAACCTCGGCCACCCAGAGTGGAAAGGCAGGATGAGTGGCTCAGCAGAGGAACAAGCAACGGCAGAGTATATTGCTAATCTTTTTGAAGAACTTGGCTATCAATCCACACTTCACACTTACGAGGTCCCAATGCACAGCGTAAACAGCGAACCAAGTTTGAGAGTTTGTGAACCTGGAAGTGTAGGCAATCTCGGTGTAGCCCCGTGCTCACCTGCTGACATTGGCCAACAAATCACTACATTCAATCATCGAATCGATTACGTAATTCAAGGATTTTCAGGCCAGTCCTCTATAATGTTTGGAGATAATGTTGAGGTTGTGCATCTTGGTGATGGATCTGATGAGTCTCTATGGGAGTCAGCGGTAGGGAAAGTTGGATATGTAGTTGGCAGTGGTAGTAAAATTGGCAACACATTTTACATGACCAATGCAATAGAGCATGAATTGACTGCAATTATAAGAGCAAACAAGGATGCTAACTGCGGTAGCATAGAGGGTGACGATTGCGTGCCTATTTTCAAAGGAACCAATTTTGATGCAATCTCTACCGCAAACGGTGACAATGGAGCTCCGCCAAACCTAGCCTTCATCGCTATGAGTAAAGATGCTGGTGAGATTTTTGAATCAGTCGTGATTAACTCTAGTGGAAGATTGGAGATGATTATGGATGTAACCAACGATCAAGAGTTAACAATTAGAGTTCCATGTGGCACATTCTATGGGAAAACGGAAGAACTGGTGATTGTAGGTGGGCATCATGACACTGTCTACAACGGACCGGGTGCAGTAGACAATGGAGCTGGAACTGCCTCAGTCCTTGAAATGGCAAGCATGTTCGCTGATTACATAGAAAATAACGGTATCCCCGACAGAACTCTGAGATTCTGCACTTGGGGTGGAGAAGAAGAAGGATTGTGGGGCTCTCGAGCGTATGTTGAAGAAATGAATAGTGACCTTTCAACAAATCTACGATTATACATTAATCTCGATATGAATCACGTGGATATTGATTTAACAAGAGGAAATACAGTAACTCTATTTACCAATCATCCAGAAGATTACAGCCACATAAAATCTCTTTCAAGTGAATACCTAAAAAATAACCCAAATATGGCTGACAAATACGGCATTAATGTCAGACTACTAGATGGAGATTTGGGTGAAGAAAACGGAATGCCTTGTAACTCGGACCACTGCCCATTTGTTTACGATTTAGAAGGGAAAATAGGAAGAGCTGCGGTATGTTATGGCAGCGGCTCATTGGAGTACCACACATACCTTGACGAAATGACCAGATTTAATGAAGAAAGTTTGGGAATATCAATAACAATATATTCAAATTATATGAAATTCCTAGGATGGTCAAACAATTAGTGGTGAAAATATGGTAAACCCAAGCGCACACGCAAGCCACATTTTAGTAAAAAGCAAATCTGAGGCAATACAGCTTTCGAGTAATATAAAAAAACTGAAAGATTTTCAAAAGAAAGCAAGGAAAAAATCTGACTGTCCATCTAGTCAGAAAGGTGGTGACTTGGGTTGGTTTAGGAAAGGGCAAATGGTAAGAGAATTTGAGGAGGCTGTCTGGTCAATTCCACTAAAAACCGTCTCCTCTCCAATAAAAACTCAATTTGGTTATCACCTAATTTGGGTTCACGAGCGTGAGGAGTGATTATGCCCACTAGAGTTGGATTGGAATCTTATGAAATAATGGCAAGCCATGGTGCATACGAATTCGAAAA
>DAZU01000032.1 GCA_002507425.1 Euryarchaeota archaeon UBA53 | reverse complement strand
TTTACAACAGCAGCAGGCTTTACAGCAACAGCAGGCATTACAACAACAGCAGGCATTACAGCAGCAAGCATGGTTACAGCAGCAGCAACAAAATTGGAATCAGCCGGCACAGCCGATACAGCCAACCATTAGATCAGGACTATTCTGTCGAAGTTGTAGAATCGGTGTTGACCCAAATTGGAGATTCTGCCCAGTATGTGGGTATCAAAGGCTCTAGTTATCAATCAATAAATTTCCCATTCTCAATTATTTGGGTGTCGTCTAGCCAAACAGAAGGTTTTGATATTACTCCCGGAATATGTATTCCAACAGTCGCATTTCCTCCAAGACTTGTATTATCTCCAATAGAGAAGTAACAGGTGCCCAATTGTTTCTCATCTTCTAAAACGTGCCCAGTCATCCTTGCATTTGGGTTGATTCCGAAACCAAATTCAGCAACAGTCCATACTAATTCTCTTTCTCTAGAGCGCAGTCTCGAGGCAGCTTCACCAAATTGTTGTCTTATTTGAGCAGCAGTGGAGTCTCCTTTTATGTCAATTACAATTCCATTTTCCACCGTCATCTCAAGTGGTTCGTCGAGTATGGTTGATTCCCAAGTTCCATCGAAGACAATTGTTCCGTTCATTGTTCCTTCTTTGGGTAGGACGAATGCTTTACCAGCAGGTAGATTTGTAATCATCCTCGGTCTGTTACAAATCCCGTTGTCGTCCAAGTTCCAATCCCGCCATGAGATTTCAAATTCAATATCTGTTCCGTTTTTATCTTTGACGTGAACCAATCTCTTCCTTCTGAGAGTATTTGATAAGTCTGAAAGTATCTTTTTGATTTCATTAAAATCGGCTGTCATACCCCCTGATACGAACATATCCTGAGTCATTCCAGGCATTGTAGCAACTCTAGCACCTTCTTTTATTGCACTCCTTACAGCCCTTGTATGTGTTAGTGAATACTTGGTAGGAGCAATGACAATTTGTTGCTGTTTCATTAGGTTAGCAACAGGGGAAGGTGGTTCATCGCCGTGATGCCTTCCTTTTGGCATGACGACTAGTAGCACCCTATCCGACCTTTCAGTAGCTGACTTGTGTAACGCTTGACCGATTTCTCCAGTAGTTGGGTCACATACAATCAAGACGTTTTCACCCCTTCGAATATCCATACATGTGTGAGTCACACGCTTGGCTGACTCAGCTAAGATTTTTTGAATACTTTCTTCGTTTAAATTCTCTATCTGACCTTCCTCATCTGGTAGTTCAGCGGTTACAACTTCTTCGATTTCGGTATCTGTTTTTTTTACAACAGGCTTCTTCTTTTTCGATTTCCGACGAAAAGGAGATGCCATGCCAACCGCAACGAATACTACGACTTGAAATTGTGCCTAATTTGTGATATATTCAAGACTAAATGACGGTTGCATCAGCCTATGGGAGACAAAGTAGAATTTACCTCAAGAGTTAACGACCTTTACAAATTTTCGGCAATACAAGGACATTTGGGGTGGGATCAAGAAACTATGATGCCTGCTAAAGGTGCTAAAGCCCGAGGAGATATACTCGCTTGGTTAGCAGCACAGCGTCATAGTAAACTCACTGATAGTGAGTTTGGAGAGCTAATAACCCGGCTTGAAGGTCAGGAAAGTGATGATTATTTCACAGCAAATGTTCGCGAGATGAGAAGAAAATATGACGAAGCCGTGAAATTGCCAGTTGAGTTTGTATCTGAATTCACAAAGGCTAGAAGCCAAGCTTTGATTGCTTGGCAAGAAGCACGCAAGGACAATGATTTTGCTAAATTTTCTCCCCATTTACAAAAAATGGTCGACCTTACTAGGAAACGAATTGAATATTTAGGTTGTGAATATACACCATATGATGTTCTGTTGGACGAATATGAAATAGGTATGACCGTAAACGATTATGACCCTTTATTTGCAGGTTTAAAGGAAAGGCTAGTCCCCCTTTTGAATAAAATAATGGCTTCGGACGTAGTAATTCCTAAACTTCCAGCAGAGATGTCTTTCCCAGTAGACGCACAAGAGCAGTTTTGCCAAAAAGTCAGCCATGCCATGGGATTCGACTTTGGAGCTGGTAGAATGGACCGCTCCACTCACCCGTTTTGTGCAGGAATATGGCCAGGAGATACTCGTTTCACAACACGCTTTGATGAGAAAGATCCCTTTTCATGTCTTTATGCAGTGATGCACGAATCTGGGCATGGTTTGTATGAACAAGGATTGCCAGCCGACTACAATTACTCGCCAGTCGGAATGGCGGTTTCTTTGGGTGTTCATGAATCACAGAGCAGGTTTTGGGAAAACCAAATTGGTAGGACAGCATCATTTTGGAAAGTTGCAATGCCTTGGTTCAAGGAACAATTCCCGGATTGCCCGGATTGGGATAGTGAGACGTTGGATTTGATTGCAAATGAAGTCAAGCCAGATTTCATAAGAGTTGAAGCAGATGAGATAACATACAATCTTCACATAATGGTTCGATATGAAATTGAGAAAATGATATTTAATGATGGTCTTAAGGTGGAAGATATTCCTTCGACTTGGAATACAATGATGGAGGAGTGGTTTGGGATAATAGTCCCAGACGACTCTATGGGATGTTTGCAAGATATACACTGGTCAATGGGTGCATTTGGTTACTTCCCAACCTATACTTTAGGTAATCTATATGCAGCACAACTTCTCCAGACAATGGCTAGTCAACTTGGTGATATAGACCAAATAATTAGTTCAGGCGACTGGTCGCCTATGCTGGATTGGATGCGCACAAATGTTCACGATAAAGGATCAGTTATGAGTCCAGCCGAGTTAATTGAGGCAGCAACAGGTTCTGCTCCAAGCCCAGAACCATTCCTTAGATACGTTGAGGAAAAATACTCCAAGCTTTACAAGCTTTGATTATTCTTCTTCGGTTGACCCAGCTATTTTGGCTTGTAAGGAGTTGAGCATACCAGTAAGTTCTGTGATTGCGTCTTGTAAATCATTTGTTCTATCATCTTCACTGTCTGTCCCAAATGATATCCCAAGAAGAGTAATCATCGCACCTGACAACATAACGACAGATGAAACGAATAGGTCCTTTAATTCTGGACTGTCAGAACTGGCTAGTAGGAACCCCCACAGTGCCCCTGCTGCAAAAATTAGTAACCCAATTACAATTTGTTGATGGCCTGGTCCAAGTGTTTCCTTCATGTTACTCATGTTAATCTGGATGGAAATAATTTACAGTAATAAAAAAAACTGCCGATAACTCTAATCGAAATCTTATCGAATTCAATCCCAAGGCATCATGACCAACGGACTTCCAACTTCCCCCGGTTTAACCAGACACTTGCCTTTCGGCCCAGTATATTCATTTCTTTCGAAGACGGGAGTTCCGGCAACAATTGTTAGGTTAGGCCACCCAAACAATTCTGTTCCATGGTATGGGTTCCAACCGACAGTCGACCATGTATTTGCATCATCTACTACAATTGGTGTTTCCATGTCAACAATCACAACATCACCATCCATTCCTACCTCGAGTTTCCCTTTGCCAACCATTTGGTATATCTCAGCAACTTTGGTGCTCATCCAGTATGCGACTTGTTCGATTGAACATTTACCATTTCGTGCATGAGTTAACATTACTGGCATTGAAGTCTCAACCCCAGGCATCCCCGAGGGAGCGTTTGGCCAGCCCTTTGCTTTGTCAGCTAAAATATGGGGTGCGTGATCGGTAGCAATGCAAGCAATTGTCCCATCTAGTAATCGATTCCAAAGTGTTTCTCTGTCCTTCTTATATCTTATTGGAGGATTCATCTGGAGCCTTACACCTTCCCTACTCACGTCCGTTTCATCAAAGGTAAGATGCTGTGGTAATACTTCAGTTGTTATCAATTCTCTCTCAGCTTCGCTCAACTCAGCGAGATAATCAGCTTCAATACCACTTGTTAGATGCAAAACGTGTAATCTATGGCTGAATTCTTTTGCCATTCCAACGGCTAACTTTGTTGCATTTAGTGCTGCAATGTCGTCTCTCCATTCAGCATGGGCAGCAATATCTCTTCTGTCCTTGAAATCTTCAAACCTCTCATTTAGACGGTTTTCATCCTCTGCATGGACTGCAATTAGTCCAGCAGTGTTTGAGAATATGTTTGTTAGATGTTCAACTTCGTAAACGAGCAAATCCCCGGTCGAGGAACCCATGAAAATCTTAATTCCACATATTCCGGGATGAGATATACCTTGACCAGGTTTTCCAACAGCCCTTTGCAACTCTTCTACATTGTCAGTAGTTGCCCCGATAAAGAAACCAAAATTTGTGATACACTTTTTGTTAGCCGAATCGATTTTAGCTTGAATTGACTCCAATGTAGTCGCAGATGGTTTGTTATTGGGCATATCTAGGAAACTGGTTATTCCTCCACTAGCCGCCGCCGCCGATCCAGTTCTCAGGTCCTCTTTGTATTCTTGACCCGGTTCTCTAAAATGGACCTGCGGGTCTATTGCACCAGGCATTACATGAAGGCCAGCTGCATCATAAATCATCTCGTCATCGTTAGATTCTAATCTTTTTTCAGTTGAAATTTCTGAGATAACTCCTGCTGTAATTCTCAAATCTCCTTGTTTGATACCTGTCGGTAATACTAAATTTGCTCCTGTAATCAATATATTTCCATTCATAATTTCACCTTCTTCTAGCACTTTTGGGTCTAAAGGAATTACACACACTATCATTCATATCGATGTAAGGCCCCCCTAAGAGGTCAACACAATATGGAACGGCTTTCCATACCTCGTCGATTGTTTCTCTGATTGACTTAGGTTGTCCGGGTAGATTGAATATCAGGCTTTTTCCTCGAACCCCCCCTATCTGTCTTGATAGAATTGCAGTAGGCACGTAATTCAGCGATATGTTTCTCATCTGCTCCCCAAATCCTGGTAATATTTTGTCACATACAGAAGCCGTTGCATCTGGTGTAACATCCCTGCTAGCAGGACCTGTACCTCCTGTTGTAACTACAACGTCACAGGATAAATCGTCACACATCTCTTTCAGTTTCTCAGCGATAACAATCCTATCGTCAGGAACAACATGGTAATGGTGATTCCATTTTGAGGCGATGGCTTCTTCGAAAAATCCAATTATTGCCGGTCCACCAAGGTCTTCATATTCACCGCTTGAGGCTCTGTCTGATACGGTAAGTATGCCAAAAGTTGCAGGATCACCAACCATAATATTCACATCATTGGCTTCCATATTTGTCCTTTATATCAGCATGGAACGAATCCAGCAAGGTGTCCTCGAATAACTCAGCCTGTCTTCGAATTTTAGTAGATCGCATGTGTAAAAACGCCATACCAATGAAAGCAATTATCGCTATTGGTATTGCCGCCTCAAGTTTGTATTTGTGCATTACAGTTACAATACCTTCCGCTGTGTATGCCCACGTTAGTGATGCAGCTGCTCCTCCTGCAAACGTAGCCCATAAAACTCTCATAAATTTCATTCTAGATAGAAGTCCCAACATTGCACCAACAAGAACTCCCGATGCCATAAACGGTATCCAAACGAAGACGATTAATCCCCAGAATCCCCATTTGTTTATCATCTCTCTTTTCTCATTCGCGGTATACTCGACTGTGGATAAGATATCACCGAATAATTTTGTTTGGAGCACTCTTCCACCAAGACCATCTTGTTTGGCAACCGCAGCAACTCTCGAATCCTTGTTATCTTTTGTTGATAGTGTTTCCACACGGCCAGCACCAGATCTGTCAGCAAGTGTCGATACTAGGTTTCTACCTTTGACAATTAGTTCTTGAGACCCAGTGAGTTCAGGATTATGTTTGGAAATATATTTTCTTAAATCTTTTTCAATGTCAGAGTTTGAAGATTTGAATCTGAAATATGCAAACTTGAGTTTTGGTTTGTATGCGACCCTAACAAATATGATTGAGTCTTCACTTGTGACCGTTGCCAGCCCCTTCTCAAGCGTGTCCTTTTTCGAGTCAAAATAGCTCTGAACAGACTCCATGACGTCCTCTTCAACGCGGGATAGTATATGCAGATCTCTGAAGAATGCGGTATAATCCTGATCTTCCATGTCTTCTTCATTTACCATTCCACTTCCAACACCTACCCCTGTTTCAAAGTCGATTGCCTGATTGTCTCCAATAGAGCGAACGGTAAGTTGAACAGGCTTGAAAACTCTGAACAGGGCGAATTCTTCCAGAATTTCCTTTAATATCTCTGATCGAACATCACCAGAATCAGAGAAAGTGCCTTCAGTATTTGAGTAAGGCACCATAATATCGATAGATAAATCTCTCACCTCAATTTTGTATAGGTCCCAATCAATGTTAATTTGCAATCTTCTTTCTGTGTTTCTGAGAACATCCACCACAACTTTTCTGATGTGGGTTCTAGAAAGCATATCATCCGTGTCTTGGTGATAGAGCTTATACATTACAGGATATGCAAGGAATAAGGAAATCACAGAGAGGGAAAGGGAAACAAAAGCCATCCACCATGCGGGGATTCCTGCCGCACCTCCAGTAAGCATAGCGGTTTCTCGGCCACCTCCCAATTCAGCGCCCATCAGAACAAATCCCCAGTTTCCTAGGTCAGTCACAGACCAACAAGACCTTGGGCCATCTTCGATTATGTTTGCTTCTCGTTTTACCTCAGAATCAACAAAAGGTAGGAAGGACAGGGCGTTTTCGGAGGTTATGATTTCAAACTCGATATCTTTCTTCAGTGTATCCGTTCCGTTCACTCTATCTGCATCTGTGTTATTACTTTCTAATTCATAAATGTCGATTGTGATAACCAATTCATAATTTCCCGTTTTCCAATCTGCATAGTCAATTGTTGCAGATTTTCTATTCACCACTTCACCTTCTGATGGGTCAGGGGTATTTTCTGCATCTTCCGCAGTGACCGACCAATTGAGAACTACGTTGCCTTGAGGAAGATTTCTTCCAGATATTTTTAGTGATTCAACATCATTGTCAGGATATGCGTGAATCCAGGGGTCGTCGGACTTTTCCTCACATTGATCGCCACTGTCCAAAAAAGTTCCACTAGCCCAGTGATCTAGAGATGTAGACTCTCCAAATACACCTCCTGACATTCCAAAGAGAAGTAGAGCATATAGAGCGCCATATCCAAGGCCAGCGAGTAACGTCCAATCTTCTAAGGCTGAGGGGAATCTTGCTTTGTAGTCAGTATTCCTTCGCTTTCTAATGTTGGCGAGTTCCTTTGACACTTTATCGACAGGTTTTGATTCAGGATTCTCTTCAGCAGGGGGTTTAACCTCTTCTGATAGATTATCCGACCCCATAATCGCCCCTACGGGGCGAGAGCAAATGAAGACTATGCAAAATCATGTATGTTTTTATCTAAAACCTGTCGCTTTTGATAAAAATGAAAATTTCTAAACTCAATCAACTGGTGGGTCAGGCCGGACTTGAACCAGCGACCTCGGCATCTTCAGTGCCGCGCTCTCCCAACTAAGCTACTGACCCGGGGTAATCTATCCAACATTATCTGTATTTCAAGCCTTGCGGATAGTCATACAATACCGTTCAAAACCACTTCCTGCATTTCTGCAAGTTGTTTCAGTCCATTTCTGGCCATAGCAATTAGTGACTGAAGTTCATCATAAGTGAAAGTTGATTCCTCACCTGTCCCTTGAATCTCAACAAAATTTCCATCCGATGTGCCCACAACATTCATGTCTACATCTGCATTTGAATCTAACACATAATCCAAATCTAGATACACCTCTCCACCGACTAATCCTACTGATATTGCTGAAAGGTCGTGAGGAATGACTTTATTTTCATGGTTTTTTGCCTCCATATCAGATAGTTTTGGTGGATTCCAGCCACCATCTCTGTCTTCTTTGGTTGGGCGTAAATCGATGGGGAGACAGTCGCCACTTGCGATTAATCTCCTCACAGCAAGTCTCAAAGCGATATTGGCGGCAGTTATCGATGCACATCTAGTGCCTCCATCAGCATTCAAAACGTCACAATCTACCGTCAACGCAACGGGTCCTAACTCTTCGAGATTGATTGAGCCACGTAAAGATCTAGCGATTAATCTCTCAATTTCTTGGGTTCTGCCCTTTGCTCCTCTTCTTTCCCGTCTGAATCTTGAATCTGTTGAACCGGGTAGTAGTGAGTACTCTGCGTGAACCCACCCTTTAGTTGCGTCTCTTGGAAACCATCCTGGTAATCGAGCTTCTTTGGTGACACAACAAAGAATGTGTGTTCCTCCTTGCCTGTAAAGAACACTTGCAAGTGCGTTTGGAGTGAAATCAATTTCAACTTCAATTTCTCTTATATCGTCATTATTTCGACTTGTCGTAATATCCGTCTTGAACTTGGCCATGTGTTGGCGAGTAACCACTACTCAAGAATACTTCTGTTCACGAGCAGGTTGAAGAATTGTGTCGCATTAGCAGTGCTATGGCGAGGGTCGCAATTTGCGGAGTTGCAAGAACGCCGATAGGTAAGTATCGAGGTAGTTTGTCTGAAATCTCAGCAGTTGAGTTGGGAATTAGGGCGGTAAGTGAACTTCTTAAGCGCTGTTCAATCGACCCATCTAGTAAAATAATTGATGAGATATTATTCGGTCAAGTATTGCAGACTGGAACAGGTCAGGCACCTGCAAGACAGGTTGCTATTGGTGCGGGTCTTCCATATTCAATTTCGGCAACGACAATCAACAAGGTTTGCGGGTCGTCTCTCAAAGCAGTAATGATGGCTGCGAATAGCATCAAGGCAGGCGAGCACAAAGCCATTATTGCTGGTGGAATGGAGAGTATGACAAATGCTCCAAAATTTGAGAAAAGGAAAGGTGATGAAAAAGAAATGGTTTCATCAATGGTCCATGATGGCTTATGGGACGTTTACAACGATGTCCATATGGGAAATACTGGAGAGATTATTGCAGAGGAATGCTCCATCACTAGAGAAATGATGGATTCATTTGCAGCCCGATCACAACTTAGGGCCAACATGGCTGAAGAAAATGGCTGGTTTGATTGGGAAAGATTTGAAATGCCTGAATTAAAATTTGATGAAGGAGTAAGACCTAACACCTCTTTTGAAAAATTATCAGAATTAAAGCCTGTTTTCCAAGAGGGGGGGACTATAACAGCAGGAAATTCTTCTACATTAAACGATGGTGCTTCAGCTGTCCTTGTTGCTGATGAAGAATTTGCGAGAATCCAGGGCTGGGAAATTATTGCTATCATAGAGGATTATTGTAGCGCTGGTGTTGAACCTGAGCGAGTAATGTATGCTCCAATTCCGGCCATAAAACAGTTATTGGAAAGAGCCAAACTTGGGGTTTTGGATATCGATATTTATGAGCATAATGAGGCCTTTGCGAGCGCTTCTTGCGCAGTAGCAAAGGAGGTTGGAATACCAGAAGAAAGATTCAACGTTCATGGAGGTGCTGTTTCATTGGGGCATCCTTTGGGCAGCAGTGGAACTAGATGTCTTATCACAATGCTTGGGGTAATGAGAAAAAACAATGCGCAGAGTGGTATTGTCACTCTATGCTTAGGTGGGGGTAACGCAGTTGCTCTTAGGGTTTCTATGAACAACTAATTTTCATTTGTTCGTATAAGTAATTTGATCGCAGATTTTCCTATTACTACGACGCCAAATACAACTGCGGCGAAAAGTGCAATCATCGAACCACTCCCTGAATTATATTCAGAAGAGAGATATATTCCTCCTATAACTGATGTGAGGCCAAAAAATTGTGCCCAAATTAAGCAGGAGCGGAAACTATTTCCTAATTGCTGAGCAGTTGCAGCAGGAGTTACTAGCAACGCAGTTACAAGTAGCGCACCCACCACTTGTACCATACTTACGACAACTGCTGCAGTTAATACTGCAAATATCAGTCCTATGGCTCTCACAGGAAGCCCTTGAATTCTAGCAGCAGTAGGGTCAATTGCACATGCTAGTATCGCTGATCGCATTACAGAAAGAGCAAATAATGCGATTACACATATGATTGCAATTCTGTTAAGATTTTCCTCATCTATCAGTAACATGTTCCCAAATAGGTATCCTTCGATATCTGTTGTCAATCCCCCTCCTTTGACTCTTAGGATTACCAAACCAAGAGCAAGCGTTCCCGTAAGGAAAATAGCTATTGCTGCATCACCAGTAAGTATTCCTCTCGACTGGAGTTCGTAAATTAAAATTGCAGAGATAATACTGAACACTAGAGCGTAATCCAATGGTTGAGTTGCCCCATATACCACGCCGACGACTACACCTCCGAATGAAACGTGGGCCAGCCCATCACCGATTAAAGCGAGATTTTGAATTAGTAAAAATACTCCTAGGAATCCAGCAACTATTGTTACCATAATTGCTGCAACAAATGCCCTTTGGAACATTTCCATTTTGAAAAAGTAAGGGAATGTTTCTCCAGGAATAACTGGTGAATCCAACCATTGACCCCATAATGCAGTGTTTAAGGGTCCAAATAGAATCAAAAATATCAGAAAAGTTGCGACTACCCATCGGGGCTTTGAATCGATATAATTTCGACCATAATATAATCCTGCGACCAAAAATACAAGCAGGAGGCTAATCGCTTGGCCTGAAGTAAGAAGTTCTCTCCACGTTTGACCATGTAATTCTTCCAGCCATGGCTTAACCGCTTCGAATATATAGACACCAATTTCCATTATTCTTCCTCCACGGTATTGGTGCTTGTATCATGAACAGGCTTAATTCCGCGCAATTTGGCTAGCGTTTCAAAATCAGGGAAACAACATGTCTCTCCATCAAATTTAATGTCTCCTTCTAGGAAGATCATTCTATGAGCGGTCTGTTTCATTGCTGTTAAGTCATGGGAAACCATCAAAATTGTTTTATTTTCCTCATGGCATAAATTGTCTAGAAGTTTAAGTAAATTATTCCTTGATTCTCTGTCTATTCCTACCAATGGTTCGTCTAACAGGATAAATTCGGCATCTGAGGCTAGGGCTCTAGCGATAACTGCTCTCTGTCTCTGTCCGCCAGATAATTTAGAGACGTCAGTATTTTGCTCGTCAACTAATCCAACCATCTCAATTGCTCTATCAACTTTAGATTTCATAGTAAATGTTGGGAACATTAGCATAGTCCGTAGATTAACAGTTCCTAATTGCACTAATTCTCTAACAGTGATTCTGATATCACTCGGTAGATTAGATGCTGCTTGCGAAACCCATCCAACTTTCCCAATGAGCTTTCTAGATCTAGGAGATTTCCCATAAAGTTTTATTTTGCCGGATTTATTTTTCAAAATTCCCAAAATGGAGAGTAGTAGTGTAGATTTCCCACTACCGTTTGGGCCCACTATACCTACAAACTCTCCTCGTTGAATTCTTAGATTTATGTCCTTTAGTATTACCTTCCCGGATCTAAGAACAACGAGGTCCCTGACATCCAAAACGTCATCAGCAAGTTTGAGGTGGATTGGATCCATTTTAACAACGCCCATCAGATAGTCACACAAAAACTTCTTGCACAATATCACAAGGCCGTATGCGGTTTGGATTGGCTAGAATGTCCACCTGCTGCCCATCATAGATAGACAGCAGATGAACAATTCACCATTAGCATCCAAGGCCGGAAACTAGGTTTACCAGATTTTTGTTCATCAATGACAAGTAATCGTCATTGGAGTCAGTTGGGGCCATTTCCATGGTGTAGAGGATTTTAATTTCAACACCAGTTTGGTCAACTATACTCTGAACGGAGTCTTGGTCTGTGTATTCTTCTACAAAGAGAACTGTTAGGCCTTCTTCGTTGATATGGTCTACAACTGCAGCAACATCTTCTGGAGATGGTTCTCCTTCAGGATCTAATCCGTGGACGGTTAGGAACTGTAGGTCGTATCTCTGTGCCATGTAAGAGTATGCGTTGTGGTTAGCAACAACAGTCTTATCCGGGCAGACATCATCAGTCAATGCGGCTTGGAATCCTGCGTCAATTTCATCTAGTTCTGCTAGGAAAGCTTCAGCGTTTGCTCTGAATGTTTCCTCACCAGCAGGGAATGCTGTGATCAGGTGTCCCAAGACTAAGTTGGTCTGAGTCTTAACCGCAACAGGGTCCAACCAGCTGTGTGGGTCGTAAGAACCTAGGTCCTCTTCATCCTCATCATGTGCATCTTCATCTCCGTGGTCATCGTGTCCATCTTCATCACCATGGTCGTCATGGTCATCGTGGTCATCATGTCCTTGATGGTCATCGTGGTCATCGTGTCCGTCATGTCCACCATGTGGCATTAGGAATACAGAAAGTTCGTCAGAGTGAGCGAATCCGTATTCGCCTTCGGCTTCAACGTGTATGATGGCATATCCAAGGATGTCTTCATCGTGCTCATCATGGTCGTCATGATCATCATGTCCTTGATGGT
>DAZU01000018.1 GCA_002507425.1 Euryarchaeota archaeon UBA53 | reverse complement strand
CCTCTCGATACAATTGCTGTTCGGACAGGGTTCAATCGCTCTGAGACTGTCGACTATAGCGATGTTGTGGTTCTAATCAACAATCAATCTGATGCTAGTAAAACAATTGGATGGGCCTTTGTAAGTGCCAGAAATATAAGTAGCGAAAGGGTATTCCTGTTTGAGAACTCTTCAACACCAACTGGTGAGACCATTAACAGAGAGCAATTCAATGAATTCTTCTTGGAACCGTTTCGGGAATTTTTGGGAAATTACAACGGTAGTGACATCAACTATCTAGTAACCACCAAAGGCGTTCCCCTGAGAATTAATGGAGGTAATGACAAGGCTTCATTTGACCAAGAAATAGCACTTGCAGGTGGGACCTACGATTCAGATATAGGTGCGGACTACTGGGGAACCCATAGTTATGGACCACTAGCAGGTAAGGAGATTAGAGAATTCACGAGAGATGAATATGGCTTTTTCTTGGTAACAAGATTAACTGGTTACACCATAGATACTGCTCTTGGTTTAATCGAGAAAGCAAATAATTCGTATGGTTCCAGAGGAGTAAACGTTCTAGACCTTGCAACTAATCAAAACGGGTCAGGATCAAAATTTTGGAATGATGATTTATATGCAGCTAATACTACGCTTAATGGCAGTATGAACTTGCCTGTATTTTTCGATGAAGAAAGCGACTTTGTCACTAACATATCCAACGTTATTGGTTATGCTTCATGGGGAAGTAATGATGGCAACTGGAACAACAACTACCTGTTAAACGGAGGCTTTGATACGCTTGATAACTCTTGGGAGTCTGGTTCTAAATATTGGAATTGGTCATCACCAAATGTTGCACAAGGTGATGTCTTTAATTGGTCATATCAAACCGATGTGAAGCAAGGTGGGAATGGTGCTTTTGAGGCAGAGATAGTTGCCCAATGTACGCAAGAAAGTGGATATCTTAAACCAGGACTTCTGGCTGAATATTTTGATAATGAAGGTGTGAGTTTTAGCACAGCATCGATGCCAGACCTGATTGACAGAACTCCCGAACATACAAGGATAGAGACTTCCCTAGCTTATTCCTCTTCAGGTAATGCATACCCTGGTTTGGATGACAGATTCAAAAACAACTGGGGTGCTAGGTTTAGTGGTCTAATAGACATTCAAGAAACGGGAAACTGGACATTTTACCTAGACACTGATGATGGATCAGAACTTTGGATTAACGGCGCAAGCTTGATACAAAACTATGGTTCTCATGGCATGCGTGAAATATCAGGTTCGATAAATTTGTCCGAAGGATTTCACGATTTTAAAATTGAATTCTTCCAAGGAGGAGGACCTCACGGACTAAGATTTTCTTATGAAGGGCCAAATACGTCAAAAACAACAATTCCTGCTTCGGCATTTTTTGTGTCTGGAGATTATATCCCAAAATCTGAAAATCTAGTCCACAAATGGGACTTTGAGGAAGGGGCTGGTCAAACTGCCTCTGATTTTGCATCTAACAATTCAAATTTTACACTTTATGGAATGGATAACACCAACTGGAGAAATTGTATAGACGGAAAATGTCTCTGGTTCGATGGCACAGACGATTACGCCAAAGTTAACGTCGATGATTGGTTAGGGAATTTTACTGTAAGTCAATGGGTTTGGGCGAATAACTCAAATCAGTCAAATTACGCGTCTACATTCGCAATTGATGATAATGCAGGGTCTAATTCTTCTTTCCAACACATGATTTCGGGAGGGGAGTGGAAATTACACAATAACCAAACCAGAACGTTTGGGGACGTCATCCCGCAAAAATGGACCAACCTAGTTACTGTTTTTGATAATGGATATACAAAGCAGTATATGGATGGGGTTTTGGTGAATACCAACACATATCCAAACGGGTCTCTCAACAATTTTGACCTCTACAAATTGGGTGTAAACAGGGCTGGTAATTCATATTACGAAGGCAAAATCGACAGCGTTATGATATGGGATACAGCGCTTGATAATAATTCCATTACAGTTCTCAGTCGCAATGTAATTGACAATTGCTCTTCCTATTCGGGTAATGGAGCGGAAGTTGCCTACCTAGAAACCTCTCATACAATAGACACAAATTTCACGGACCATGCTTGGGTTGTATATACTCAAGGAAAACGAGAGGGAGACGTTTTTGGCAAGTTCAAATTACAGGTCACATCAATCGACATTAACGGTTCTGAATTATATGAAAATATATCATCAAGTAAAAATTTCAACAACGCATGGGGCACTCAAACAATGAGATTCAGACCTCACGCTGATGCTGTCTCTATGAAAATCCGAATTTCGATTGATATTACAACAACATCTACTGATGGAGGACTATATCTTGATTCAACTGTCCTCAGGGTGATAAGACCATCAATGGATTGGATTGACGGATCAATTGCCGAAACTGCAGTGAGCACGGGTGCTAGATCATTCAACTGGGGAACTTCTTACGGACAATCGTTAATCGCTGACATCCTTGAAGACGGGGTAAGCGGAGCAAAAGGATACGTGTATGAGCCCTACTTGACCGCTGTATCTTATCCAAGTATACTACTATCATCATATTCTAGTGGTTTTAACCTTGCAGAATCCTATGCTGCTTCAAATAATCTGATTGGATGGATGGGGGTTGTTGTTGGTGATCCCAAAATGAGCCCCTATGCAAACATCGTTCATAATGCTGAGATAATTGACGTTAGGGTTGTTGATAATGTCTCAAATGGACAACAATTCTCTATGGATGTGGCAATCCAGAATCTGGGTCCGGGAGTAGCGGTTGGTAATCTGAAGGTTATTGATAAATTAGGGGGAGAAATACTCGAAAATATCACGCT
>DAZU01000045.1:8954-9093 GCA_002507425.1 Euryarchaeota archaeon UBA53 | reverse complement strand
CTCATCGATAAACTGGGAGAGGTTTTCATACAGGAAAATCGATATTAGAGATATCGTAACTACGAAACCTAACACAACAGAACCGTATGATATGAAGCGATTACCCACCTTTTGATAAACGAATTCTTCAGGTGGTTTG
>DAZU01000045.1:0-8800 GCA_002507425.1 Euryarchaeota archaeon UBA53 | reverse complement strand
GGATAGGGTTTGCTTTTTCTTATCAAATTCCTCGGTAATTGCAGGTAGCTCATCGATAAACTGGGAGAGATTTTCATACAGGAAAATCGATATTAGAGATATCGTAACTACGAAACCTAACACAACAGAACCGTATGATATGAATCGATTGCCCACCTTTTGATAAACGAATTCTTCAGGTGGTTTGATGATAAAGTAAATCAGTATTGCAACTGCTAACGGCATGAGAATTGGTTTCAAATGAATCATGGCTAAGTATACTACTATCGCTACAATCGCAACACTGGCAGCAGTAGTTCGCTTGGAATCAATACCGACCTTCGACAACCCTTCCATAATCGGAGGTTTGGATTTGTTCATCTAAGGTTTATCCCACTGAAGGGAATAAATCTTTAATTTTCATACCTTGTAGTATCTTTCCAATCGATATTTAGTTTTCATATAAATGGACGTGAATCTATTTGCTAATTGGTAAGGAGTCACTTCAAAATTGATTGTGTAATTGATTAAAATAAGACGATACGGGTCTGGTTTCGTGCTAAAGCAGCGGTTGCAAATTAGCCTTTTTTCAGCCACAACCATACCTATCATTCAAAGAGGGTAAAGTACACGTAAGTTGTAATGAGTGAACAAGAATCCTTTGTCTCGTCTACTCATACCGTTGCCGAACTTAAAGTGATGTGCAAAGAAAACGGTCTGTCGGTTTCCGGTAAAAAAGCTGACCTGATGGACAGATTAAACAACCATTTCAATGAAGATTCTATTTCTTTGGAAGAGGATTTTGAGGATATGAAAAGCGTTGAAGAGGAATCTATTTCAATGGAAGATGTCAAATCGGTTCCCCTACCAGAAGTAGGCGATGAAGAGATTCTAGAGGCTGAATTTATTGATGCTGAAATCATAGAAAGTGAAGAAATTTTTGAACCAGAAAAAACCAAGATCTTTGAGAATAACGCTACGACCCTAATTCAGCAACTAAAAAATCCCAAGATTGCTGCGGTTTTGATGACTCTACTTATCGCAACTGGAGGATGGTATTGGTATGCTAGTAATCAACTGGAACCATTTGTAGCCGACGACTTGAGATATGGTGATTCAATGGAGTATAGCATCCTAGATGGCGATTTGGATGCAACTGGAGAATATGTTGAAATCGTTAGAGATAATATCGAATCTGAAGAGTTGAATGAGTCTTGTAGGCTGCAACTAAAATTTTCAGGAACGGGTATCACATCTGTTACAGAGGGTGACAAAAGTGAACTCGATTTTGAACCTGACCTGAGTTTGATAGGAGCAGTTCAGGCAAAAGGTGCTTATGGTTTGGATTGGTTGGCGGTTGAAAAAGTTCAAACCCGAAATTTCGATTCCTTCTCCGTCTCAAGATATCTGCCCAAACCATTACAGCCCGATGAGTGCATGAGCCAATCAACTGGTGGTGTTGGTGGAACTCTTGAGCTAAATACGAAAACCTGGACAGAAATCTCTGAGCGTGATATCATTTCAACCCAAGCAGACTGGATGCTGAATTTGGACGGTGATTATTCTCAAGGAACAACGGTTTCTTATGGACTTGGTGGGATACTTGGAATCCTTGAGGATATTGCGCCAGGCTTCGCAGTAGTAATCTCACCCGTCGAATTAAGAGATATGATGGGAACTAAACTGATCGATATTGGTGTGAATGGAACACATCTTGGATGGGACTGGAATGTAATTGGATCTGAGGAAATCGGGGAAGATGAGATGTGGAAGGTCTCAATGGAGAACAAACAAATCCGTGACAATTGTTTCGGACATGCCAGGATAAATATGTGGATCATAGAAGATTCCCCTTGGGCAGTAAGACAGAATGTTGACGTACAAATCTCGGGCGATGAGGGAGATAAGTCAGCATGCGGTACTGTGACAAAAGAATTAGCCGATTTGGTTCTTCCAGAAGGGCGGCTCTCGCTTTCTTTGGAAATGTCGAAAAATAGCTTAAGCCGAGGTAGCAAACTTCTGGATTTGGGACGTAGTTATGATTCAGTTCCCAATGCTGGAGCATACGTTCCATCCAGCAGCGAATTAAATGATTGGGGAAATAATGAGATCCACTCACCAGATAATAGCAGTCTAAGGCAACATACACTTGAGGACGCTGTACAGTGTATCACAAATGGTCATGTCTCTGAGGCTGTAGCTGCCAATTCTGCCCTAAATGATGATGGTTACATATGGAGAGCTCGCGATGATAGAAACACTGACAACAGTAGAACATTATGGAACTTGTCTTGGGTAAGCACAGATCCTAATTCTGGATGGGTAGAAATTGAAGTAAGCGGAAATCCAAGTTCTGGGAACTGCACGTACATAGCCCATGGAGGCCACGATGAAACGGTTGCACACAGCCGAGATGATATACCCTCAGTACTAAGTATCAATGCGATGGAAAACGATCTTACCGACCCTATGAGATTTGATGTTTTGATGGGAGAGGAGGGACTATTCACCAGTTCTGGGCAATACCACCCTGAAACCCGAATAGGTATGTTAGTTGTAACGCCAGATAGCGATCTAACAGACTGGTTAAACCGGCTTAATTCAGGTGAAACCGGCGCTTCGACTATCGACATAACAAGATCTTGGACTTCCAATGAAAACGGAATTCAGTGGGATAACACACTCTCTCTAGCAATGGATGCGAACTCAGGGCAAGTCGTTGGATGGAATCTGATTAAATCAAAAATTTGAGGTTATTCAATGAGCGGTAGAGGTCTTGACGATCTAATGGAACAGAATGAAACAGAATTAGGTTTTCTCTCGGCATATGGAGGAGGCGAGTCTCCAGAGGAATTAATGCATCTGATAGAAGAAAAATCATGCAATGAAATTAGATTAGAACCCGTAAAGAACGGAGTACAACTCAAGATAGATATTCCAAATTTGCCATTGGTACCATCAGATATTACCCGTAGAGGATTTTCCGGTGGCGTTCTTACTGATTCGGGTGTCAAAGTAATCATTACAGATTTCGGTCCCGAACAGCAGAGATTCATTGAGCGACTTGTAGAATTCATTCGGGCCGGCGAGTGATGGCGACAAAAGCAATTGTGCCAAGCGCAGACAAAAATCCAACTGCAGGTAAGCCCTCCGAATCTTCATCGTTTACAGAGTCAGGACATCCGCTTCCACCCCATTCACCATCTGTAAACCAGCAATCAGACCATGTTTTGTAATATCCACTGG
This sequence comes from Euryarchaeota archaeon UBA53, assembly GCA_002507425.1. Classification (GTDB taxonomy): domain Archaea; phylum Thermoplasmatota; class Poseidoniia; order Poseidoniales; family Poseidoniaceae; genus MGIIa-K1. Next base: position 5,575 of record DAZU01000045.1, on the reverse strand, counting down.
GAGGAAACCTCTCCTCAGTATCATTATCATCAGGATATGTTGCATGAATTTTCCAGTTAACGTAGGTGTGATCTTCAAGTGTTGTTACAGATGAGAAGAATGTCCTATTGTCCTGTGTCGTAAGATTAGCATTTTCTGGTGCAAAACAAATTCCCTCATTGATACATATCTGTGTAGTGAGCGTAAATGTGGTATTGTTAGAAAATGCATCATCGTTCAAAGTTAGTGTTATTTCCCAATCCTCTAGGTCACTGGAAGTTTCTGTATGAACTATATCGCTAAATATTGTATCCTCAACAACTGGTTCAATATTTACGCCACCCTCAACACCTGCTGCAGACACTGGTAATAACAAAAATAAAGCCATACAAGCAACACACAAAGTTTTCACAGTTCCATCTCCCATAACTCGTCGCCTACCCAATGTAAATTCTTAATACCCTTTCCTTTTAATTCTTGTATCAAAGATGTGCCGTCCTTTGTAGCCCATCCAATTGCAAGGGGGCGCTTGTGTTCTTGGTCTCTTACCCAAACCAAATCCCCCTCTTTGATTGCTTCATCAGCATTATGTATCCCTGCAACCATGCAGTCTGCACCATTCATCAAATACGGAATAGCCCCGTGATCTACTTCAACAAATCGTCGCTCACAAGGATGTGACAAAAATCCTCTCAAGGTAAGAAATACGACACGTTCTTCATCCGGGCTCATCAATTCGACAGCTAGTGGAATCCTGTCTACCAAGACCATTTTCCAAGGTCCGTAATTTGCCATTTCTAAAAACGCCCCGTCCACAGCGAGGTCTATTCCCAATGCAAACTCTAAATCTTTCAGAAGAGGGGCAATGTGTTTCCGGCGTACGGGTCGCCTTTTCTTAATTTGCCAGTCCCTAGGCATGTGCATGCGTGAAGCATCAATGGTTTGACCTTATCTTTGAAGAACCTCCCCTGTATGGGACAATCATGGACGTGTGGTGTGCGATACGAACATATCCTGACCATGCAACAGAACTGGGTAATGTTTCGCCAAAAGAGCCTGTTTTTTTCATAAAACCAACTTCAAGTTTGGTCAATTTTGGAGAAATTGATGTTAGCCTCGGAGATATACATCATGAAGTAGAATTAGTTATCAAACTTGGAACAGATCTCAAGCCAGTAGAAATGACAGTCGGTCTAGACTTGACAAGGCGAAGCGTGCAAGATAATCTGAAGAAATCTAGGTTACCTTGGACAGAAGCAAAGGGGTTCAAAAATAGTGCAGTAATTGGTGATTGGGTTGAATACGATTCGTCAGCATCTGTAACTTTGGATATTAATGATAAACGTGTACAAGACGGTTCATTGGAAGAAATGACTTGGCCAATTGACAAATTGATAGAGAAGCTATCGAGATGGGCACCGTTAACAAGTGGCGATATACTATTCACTGGTACCCCAGCAGGTGTTGGAATATTGAGGCATGGTGACGCATTAAGGGCATCATTATACGTAAAAAACAAGCTGATTTTAGAACACCATGCAAGTATTATCTGAGGCATACCATTCAAATATGAACGGCTGGTCGCCAAGCCGCTGGAGACAATTAACATGGCACAGTGGCACGGAATCTCTCGAAGAAAGCCTAGCGGTGGCCGCAGAACACTTGCAAGAGGTAAGCGCAGTACTGAAATCTCATCTGAGAAGCAATTTGCTCTTATTGGCGAGCCAAAAAGAAAGATATATCGCAAAACAGGTGGAAATAATCTGGTTAGAGTTCTTTCCGAAAACCGCTGCACTGTAAATACCAAAGATGGAAAGTCATCCATTGCAACAATTACCAATGTAATCAAGAATGATGCAAATCCTAACTACATTCGAAGAAACATACTCACAAAGGGAGCCGTTGTAGAAACCGATCAGGGTAATGTCAAGATAACATCACGCCCTGGACACGACGGCGTGCTCAACGGAATCATACTTTGAATCAAGTAGATCTATGCCGAATACTGAGGCTTTGATATGGAACACAATCCCGACCGAATAGCGGTTTGGCCGGGATACTTTGATGCAAAGACAAGCCGCAGAAGCGGACGCAGAGTTCCCAGAGATTCCAGTGTCCTAAAACCTGATTTGGAAGGTCTTTTTATTGCATCTCGCGCACTTGGATTGAGGAAAATAAAGCGAGAAGAAAGAGTATCACACCCAAACAGACCTCATGGAAAAGAGGGCCGTTTATGGGTATCAAAGAAAGGAGCAAAAGAGTCCATAGGTGCTGTAAGTAAAGAAGAAATTCTGCAACTAATCGGTGGCCAATGGCGTCAAATGCAAAAAGATCAGAGAGATAGTGAGAAGGAAGCGCAGAGACGTGGTCCAAAAGTTGGTGATAAGCGTGCAAGAACCCAGAGAAAAGGTTCGAACAAAGCCAAAGCCGCTCAAGCACGAGCACAGCGAAACCAAAAAAGAAGAAGGCGCTGATTCACAAATATGTCAGTATCCGTATTTCCTGAATTGTAATCCCGCTGGAAGGGTGTGATTCAAGAAGGGGTGGCATTTGGGATGTTTAGGGCAATTAGGGTAGTCTGGATATCCTTTCGGCCTTCGGAGCCGAAGACGTGGGTTCGAATCCTGCATTGCCCGCTTATTTTCAACTGTTATCCGTGAGGCTCAAAAGCAGTGATTTGTAGCGTACAACATGGGCTGCAACCTTCGCGACCTTGCGGATGCCGAGAATACGACAATGGATTCAATGCGAGGAAAGGTCGTTGGTATCGATAGTTTTCTTCTAGCGTTTCAGTTCCTTACGACGATAAGAGACCGATCGCCTACCGGAGACGGGGGGCCACTAAGGGCAAACAACGGTAAAGTAGTAGCCCACTTAATGGGATTTTTATCCCGAGCAACATTGATGTTATCAAAAGGAATCAAACCGGTTTTCATCTTCGACGGTAAGCACCCAGATCTAAAGAAAGATGAGATGGATGCTAGAAGAGAAAAAAGAGAACTGGCGGAGATTGAATGGAAAGCAGCCCTTGAGGCAGGGGATTATACCAAAGCACAAAAAATGGCACAAAGATGTGTAAGATATAGTCCAGAAATGGTAGAAGAGTCGATTGAATTACTGGGATTATTGGGTATTCCTGCGTTCCGTGCTAAAGCTGAGGGAGAGGCGCAAGCGGCAGTTATGGCTGCCAACGGGCAGTTAGATGCCGTCGCCACTCAAGATTGGGATGCACTTCTTTACGGAGCACCGATTGTTATCAGAAATTTTACAACCGATGGTAGTAAAAGAATGGGGAGAGTCGTTAGAGCGCAAAAAATAAACTTAGAACAAATTCTAGACGATAATCAACTTACTAGAGATCAATTAATTGATTTGGGAATTATGATAGGGACTGATTTCCATCCTGGGATAAAAGGAATAGGGCCAAAAACTGGTCTCAAACTCATCAAGCAGTATCACACAATAGAGGCGATATGCGCTGAAAAAGGAAAGGAATTACCCGAACATCTTGATGAGATACGAGAAATATTTAGGAATCATCCTGTAAATGAGATTCCTCAAGAAGAACTTGTTCAAGGAAGTGTGGATGTTGAAGGCCTCAAGAAATTCTTGATTGAGGATAGGCAGTTTTCGCAAAACCGGTTTGACAATGCCATGAAACTACTTGAAGAAGCCGGACTGGTTCGATCCGGTGGCCAAACCTCGTTATTCTCTTTTTGAGATGAATCTTAACGGACTTGCAAGTACATTGTTTCCTTGATATGTTTCGATTACACCTCTAGCAACACTCTGTTTATCAGACAGCGCCTCGCTTATCTTGTTAATTGGAGACGTGGGTATACCTTCTAGGATTTCACAAATTTCATTCTTTTTAATTTTGATGACTTTAGACTGCACTAAATCAACAACAGCCTCTCTGGAGTTAACTCTTTTTTCATTCGTTTCCCAAATATTTTCAATTCCAATCCTATCACATAATTTGGCAAATTGTGCATCGGATCCCACCGCAATTACAACCCACCCATCTTCAGCACGGAATGCTTGATATGGCACTAAATTTGGATGACCAGAACCCAGTAAACCCGGATCCTGTCCACTTACGATTTGGTTCTGCCCTTGGTTCGCTAACGAAGCTATTGCACAATCCCATAGAGATATGTCTAGATGATTAGAGATACCTGTTTTCTCTCTTTGAAATAATGACGCTAAAATTGCATTTCCAGCATACAGGCCTGTGATAATATCAATCCAAGCAACCCCAACTTTGACTGGGCCGCCTTCTTTTTCTCCTGTTATGCTCATTATCCCGCTCATTGCTTGCAAAGCCAAATCATATCCAGGCTCCTGTGACCTTGGTCCATCCTGACCAAACCCTGTGATAGAGCATAGAATAACATTATTTGGAATTGGTCCAATCAACCTCTCCAATTGCCCAGGTCTAAAATTTTCAATTACAACATCAGATTGGGATATCATTTCTTGTATCAAATCTCTATCTTTTTTGAGATCATGAAATACAACATTCTTCCCTCGGTTACAAGATAGGTAATACGCTGAGATTTCCTCATCAACGAAAGGAGGCCCCCAACCCCTTGTATCATCTCCCCACGGAGCTTCAACTTTGGTAACCTCAGCGCCCAAGTCTGCAAGCATTTGAGCGCAGTATGGCCCTGCTAATATTCTTGACAAGTCTAAAACCTTCACACCATTAAGCACATCTTTCACTGGCACCACCCCACGTAAATAGTCGATAGTTTTCACTAACCTTTTCTGACCCTTTGAATTTGACTTCTTGCCACCCCTCTAAAATTATTTCATCACCAGTATGGTATTTGATAATCCAATTTACATTTCCAAAAATTTCACATTGTGCAAGTTCGTCTTGCCATAACGAGGTCCCTGTTCTCCAAAATCCATTGTTTTCACCATCGCTTTCCGGATCCATTGAAAATTTGATTGAATAAAGCCTGTGCATTGATAGTGGCGAATCCGAAATAAATAGTAAATCGTCGTTTTCCCCTATCTCATCTTCTAGGTATTCGCCAATCACGTCCGTTCCTCTGTCCCCCGTCATGATTAACAATGATGCATTGACCATTAGAAGTAAGAAGACAAATACAATCGCAAGAGTTCGACTTGTCTCTGTGAAATGAAGACCCTTAGATTCAGATCTCATAAAAACACTATACCATACGGGAACTAACAATAGAGAGAGATATCTTCCATTATGCCTGAATGATCTTATAATTTCTAGAAAATCCTTGTCTAGTGCTGCCGCCTCTGTAAGCCACAGTGCTGCTATCCAACCGACCAATAATGCACCAGTCATGCTTGATGCTTTCGAAAGATACTCTGATTGAAGAGTTGCTTTACCACTTGGGTTAGAGTGTAGCAACATACCACATTTGACGTATAGGAAATATGCTAAACAAGCGGTCAAAAGAGTGAGGATTACGTCTGAATTTTCATACTGTAAGCCATTTCGATTCATAACTAAAAACTGAGCAAGAACTGCAATCAGGATAAACTGAACATGGTTCATCTGCATTCTAACTGAAATTGTCAATGCCAAAATTGCAGGTAGTGTATACCACAA